>JAJFUL010000096.1 GCA_021372425.1 Spirochaetaceae bacterium | reverse complement strand
CTTCGGCTTTACAACGCAAATGATCGCATATATACTGCATGCGGTTTTCCGGGCACAATTCAGGTGAAAAAATGAATATGGTGCCCCTAAAAAGACCGATGGAGAAGGCATGTCGTCGACTGAGTGGCAGGAGCAGAAGCGGGAGGAGGTGTTCGAAGGCACCTTGAAGAGCCTGGAAAATCGCAGGCGCAAAGACCCGCAGTATACACTGCAATCCGCCCAATCCGAACTCGACCATTTCTATATCCAGGACGGCAACAACTGGCTGGGCAGGGGAGAGTTGGGCGATCTGGTCATGTCGGCGACCATAGCCGCCTATGAGCATTTCATCTTCGAATGGCGTTCGGAAGCAAACCCCGCCCGGCCATCCGATATATCCATGACGGATGGACAAGCCAAGGAGAATCCCAATGGCCATTGAAATCAGGCAAGTCAGAACCAGGGCGCAGCTGAAGGCTTTCATCAAGTTTCCGCTCAGCATCTACGGCAAAGATCCCAACTATGTGCCGGCATTCGTTTTTGACGATCTCAACACACTGAGAAAAGACAAGAATGCGGCCTTCGAATTCTGCGAGGCCGAATACTGGACGGCATGGAAGGACGGCAAGATGGCCGGGCGCATTGCTGGCATCATAAATCATCGCTATATCGAGAAATGGGGCCATAAATACGCGCGATTCGGCTGGATCGATTTCATCAAGGACTTCGAGGTCGCCAAGGCTCTCGTTGAAACGGTTGAGGATTGGGCCCGCTCAAAGGGCATGGAGGGCGTGCACGGCCCCCTCGGTTTTACCGACCTGGACAGGGAAGGAATGCTGGTCCAGGGCTTTGGAGAGCGTGCAACCTTTGCTACTATATATAATTATCCATACTACCCCGAATATCTCGAAAAACTTGGCTATGCCAAGGACGTGGACTGGATCGAATTCCAGGTCAGGGCCCCGAAGGAAATTCCCGAAAAGGTTCAGCGGGTCAACGAGATCCTTTCGAATCGCACGGGTTACAGGATTGATGAGTGGACGAACAAGAAAGAGCTCATTTCGAAGTATGGCAGCCAGATCTTCGATCTGATCGACGAAGCCTACGCAGACCTCTATGGAACCGTTCCTCTATCCAAAAAGCAGGTACAGTCCTACATTGATCAATACCTTGGCTGGGTCGATCCCCGCTTCACCAAGATCCTCGTTGATGCTGAAGGCAAGCTCGCAGGCTTCGCGATTTCGGTGCCGAGCCTGTCCGAGCCGCTCTACAAGTGCAAGGGCAGCCTTTTCCCCTTCGGGTGGGTGGGCCTCCTGCGCGCCCTCAAAAATCCCAAGACCATCGATATGCTTCTCGTGGCAGTCCGGAAAGAATGTGTCTCAAAGGGTGTAATCGCGCTATTGATGAATGCGCTCAACAAAAGCGTGGTCGAAAGCGGGGTTGAGTTTGCCGAAACGAACCCGGAACTGGAAACCAACACTGCCGTTCACGGCATCTGGAAGGATTATCCAAAACGCCAGCACAAGAGGCGGCGCGTCTATCTAAAGACGCTCTGATTAAAGATGCTCTGAAAATTCCAGTCCGGCGCCTGCCAGACCCCTAAAGCCAGCGTGCTGGGCATTGCTCTTGAGTATCAGCCTATTTCGGGATCCCTTATATAGAGGGGGGCAGCGTCTTCGGGCGACGGGCCTGACTCTCCAAACCGCTTGGCTGCAAGCTCTGCAAAGTGCACAAACCTGAGATTCAGGTTACTTGCCCCGATCGCAAAACGAGGATCGCCTGCCGCTGCATCAGCCAAAATGGCAGCGCCCGGCCCGGCGAGTAGGATTTCTTCTTCCCGTGCCGAAAGCATCTCGAAAAGCCGCACCGGTTCGATATCGAGATAGTTTGAAAGCAATGCTCCGTCCTTGTAGAGTGCGGCGTAGACCCTGCTTTTGCGGGCATCGATGAGTGGGACGACAAGTTTCCCCGAGGTATCGAATTCTGCAGCCCAGGTGTCCAGGGTCGGAAGGCCCATCCAGGGCGTGGCCCGTGCCAACGCGAGGCCCTTCGCCGTGGACATGCCGATTCGCAAGCCTGTGAATGAGCCTGGCCCGCAGGTACAGGCGATGAGGTTCAGTGCCTCGATGGGGAGGCCGGCCTTGGCAAGGCAGTCGCCGATCATCGGAAGCAGGATTTCGGCATGCTTCACGGTGCTGGACGAACTCATGCAGAAGACCGTGTCGCCTCGGGCCACACCCACCGAGAGCGATTCGACAGAAGTATCGAACATCAGAATATTCATGCCAGCAAATCCTCCAGCCATTTCCCTTTAATTGAAAATTCTCTCGAGCCGTCTTCGCCCACATGGATCTCGATCAGGGTTGTGTCGTCCTTGGCTATTTCGGGCAGTCTTTCGCTCCATTCCATGGCGCAGAGACTGTCAGGCATCCCGAGCATATCCAGTCCTCCGGTCTCGCGGAAGTCCGAAAGGCTGTCCAGGCGATAGGCATCCATGTGGAAGAACTTCAGCCTGCCTTCATATTCTGAGATTATCGTATAAGTCGGCGAGGTGATTTCCTCGCGGATGCCGAGGCCTTCGCCAATTCCCTTGCACAAGGTGGTTTTTCCGGCTCCAAGGCCGCCACGCAGCGCAATGACGGTGCCTCCAGGCGCATTGGCTCCGATGAGCCTGCCCAACTGTATGGTATCTTCGCTTGTCATGGTGATGATTTTTTTCAGAATATGCCTCGCCGACGCTGTCCGACTGCTTTATTATTAAAGTATACATTTTCACGATTTTTATGTCGATACTTATAAATATCTTTGGTGGAGAGTGACATGACAGAAAGTAGTCTATGGTTCAAAGCTTCGGATGAGAAACCGCTCGCCTATCTCAAGGTAATGCCGGACGGGCCTGCAAAGGCAGTCGTCCTCATTGGGCATGGCATGAATGACCACAAGGAGCGCTTTCTTGCCCTTGGACAGACGCTGGCTTCGGCGGGTGCTGCAGTCTATATTCCCGACCTTCGCGGACACGGAGATACCGACCAAGGTGAAAATCGGGGGTATCTGGCGGATTCGAACGGCTTTGACCGCGTGGTCGAGGACCTCATCGAGTTGGGCGATTTCGCTTCGAAGGAACAGGGGCACCTTCCGATCTTCTATTTCGGGCATTCATTCGGAGGTCTTGTGGGAATGGCGCTTGCGAGCGCTTATGGCAAGTACCTGGAAGGCATCGTGTTGTCCGCTCCACCCGAGCGCCCTGATTTCATCACCAGCTTTTTCGGGAATATCATCGTCTGGATAGGGAAGCATACAAAAGGAGCGCACGCCCCCGCAATCCTTCCCAACACCATGACCTTTGGCGGCTATGCCAAGAAGATGCCCGAAGCCCGCACCAAGTTCGATTGGCTCACCAGCGACAAGGCCGTAGTCGATGCCTATATTGCAGACCCTAAATGCAATTTTGTCTGCAGCTACGGATTCTACCAGGACCTCATGCGTGGCCTGAAGAAGGTCTACACCGACGGCTTCCTCGAAAGCATACCGACGAACTTGCCCATCTACCTGTTCTGCGGCTCGAATGACCCTGTCATCGGCATGAAGCCAGGATTCGAAAAACTTGCCCGCCAATTCCGCGACCTTGGTCTCATCGATTTCGAGACAAAATGCTACGAGGGCGGCAGGCACGAAAGCATCAATGAGATCAACAGGGACGATGTGCTGAACGATATTTCCGACTGGTTTTCCCGGCATATTGCATAATCCGTGTTTTTGGCGGCATAATCGTCATTGCTTCGATTTTCTATTTGGTCTGCCCGCATTTTATGGCATAGTGAGGCTTCTTGGTGCTTGTTCGTTACGGAAGAGATCAGAATGGGAAACCCGTTCCCCAGGCGCTTGTCTACACCGAGCAGGAACATGGGATTCAGCTGAAGCTCATTGACCCCGACGCGATCCGGATTGTTGAGAAACTCAAAAAATCAGGCCATAAGGCATATATCGTCGGCGGTGCAGTCCGCGATCTCATGCTGGGCAGTTCGCCCAAGGATTTCGACCTTGTCACCAACGCCCTGCCCAACGAAATCAGGAAGCTGTTCAGAAATTCCCGCATAATCGGCAGGCGCTTCCGCCTGGTACACATCTTCTATGGTCCGAAAATCTTCGAAGTGAGCACCTTCCGATCCAACAAGAATGGTTCCGTAGGCAATGAATTCGGAACCATGGCAGAGGATGTCACGCGAAGGGATTTCACGCTCAATGCCCTGTATTTTGATCCTACCGACAGCACGCTGGTGGATTTTGTCGGCGGAGTGAAGGACATAAGGGCTGGCAAACTCACCCCGATCATCCCATTGGACAGGATCTTCAAGGAAGACCCCGTCAGGATAGTCAGGGGTGTGAAATATGCCGCCATGACGGGATTTTCGATGTCGTTCAGCCTAAAAAGGGCCATACGGAAGGAAGCGTCCCTGCTTTCCGTTGTCAGCCATTCCCGGATGACCGAAGAATTCTTCAAAATCCTGGCCTCGGGCAAGTCTGAACCAATTCTAAGGCAGCTCAGCGAGTTCAACCTGATCCAGTACTTTGTGCCAAAGGTATGGGAGCGGATGCAGGCGGACATTGAATATTCGAAAAAACTCTTTTCTGATCTCAGATCCCTCGATGCTCTGCATATCGATGTACGGCCAAGCGAAATCGAAGGCAAGGGCAGTGCCGAAGATCTTGCACAGAGCAAGAAGAAGCTTTCCGTCCTTCTCTCTTATTTTCTTGAATCATACGTGGAGGCCGAAAGCAAAAACTTGCCTGCGCAGGAAAATATTTTTTCAGTAATCCTGGCCTCTGCCAGGGATTTTGTTATGCCTCTCAATCCTCCCCGGATCGAACTGGAGGAAGCCATAAAGCTCATCCTGGAGGAACTGGGCCTTGCGGCAAAGCCCAGAGCCCCGCGCAAGCGGCCCCGGAAAAGATCTGCCAAATCCAGGGCCGATTCCAGGCCCCAGGCGCATCCAGAGCCCCAATCTGCCCAGTCTGGGGGGATGGGGGAAAGCAGCGAGGTCACTTGACAATCAGGCCTGCATTTTTCACTATAGGGACGTGAACCCCGAAAAGCTTTCGCTGCTGTCTGACAAGGAACTGGCCCTTCTTGCTGAACGCATGGGTATTTTTGTGCCCGAAGGCTTGGATCGTCTCTTTATCGTCGAGGAAATCCTGTCCGCACTTGAGGAAGACGACCATGAGCGCGTGTTCAGCCACGATGGTACAGGACATGTCGAAGAGAAGAAGCTGTCCGGAAGGGGATTTCTCCCCACGCTCGCTCCCGACAACACTGTCATTCCAAGTCGATACAGCGAAACGATGATACGTGCCCTGCCGCGCGATCCTGCGTGGATTTATGCCTATTGGGATATCGCGGAACAGAGACATCCTCCGCTTGGCGGCGAAGACGCTGAAGCAAACCTTTTCCTGCGCGTTGTGGAAATCGATCCGCAAAGCTCTGACAGAAAAGATTTCTTTGATATCTCGATTTCCTATGAAGACTGGAAATGGTACATAAATATCCCTCAGCCCGGGGCGCATTACAGGGTGGATCTATGTCAGAGAATGAAAGCGAAAATTCGTGTGCTGGCACGTTCCAATGAATTGAAGATGCCCGTCTACTATATCAGGAACACGCCACGTATTCCGCAGATCACGAAAAGCCTTCTGATCCTTTCCGGCATCGAAGGCCTGCACCTTACCGAGCCGAGGGACGAAAATCCTAACCGGATTCTCATGGCGGATGGAGAATAAGGGAAAAGAATGAAAAAGCCCTGTCTCGCGCTTGTGCTCAATGCTCATCTTCCTTTCGTCAGAAGGCCGGAATACAGTGAATTCTTCGAGGAAAGGTGGCTTTTCGAGGCCATCTCGGAGACCTATCTGCCGCTCCTTCGGCTATTCAGGAAGTTGGAAGCCGACAGCGTTCCCTTCAAGTTAAGCCTCGTCATCTCGCCCACATTGCTGGCAATGCTTTCCGACAAACTGCTCTGCGAACGATATTCACGATACCTGGACAGGCAGATCGAGCTTGCAACCAAGGAAAGGCGCAGGCTGGATGGCGACGCCGTCTTCTCATCCCTGCCCGGAATGTATTTCGACCTCTACTCGCGCAACAAGGAGGATTTCGAGCAGCTCTACGGCCGCAATATCCTCCAGGGCTTCGACTACTATTACAAGAAGGGCAGGATAGAAGTGTTGACGAGCGGGGCAACGCACGCATTCCTGCCGCTCTATCAGGACGAGCCTCAGGCGGTCCTGGCCCAGATCGAGACTGCAATCGTGGCACATCGCTCGGTTTTCGGGAAGAATCCCCAGGGATTCTGGCTTCCGCAACTGGGCTGGTATCCGGGCCTGGGCGAGCTTCTGGAAGAGTACGGGATAAAATATACGATTGTGACTACCCGTGGCGCTTTACTCGGGAAACCGACCCCTTTGTATGGTTCCTTCTCTCCGGTCAACAGCCCATCGGGGCTGGCGGTATTCATACGCGATGCAGGGGCGACCAAGGCAGTCTGGTCAGAGACCGAGGGCTATCCAGCCGATCCAGTCTATAGGGACTTCTACCGCGATATCGGTTACGATCTCGATCCTGGCTATGTGGGGCCTTACCTTGGCGAAGGGGTCGAGCACAGCTTTACCGGATTCAAATATTGGGCAATTACGGGCAAGACGGACCAGAAACGCCCTTATGAGCCTATGGCGGCCTCTGCAAAAGCGGTGGAACATGCGCACGCCTTCCTGGCGGAGCGCAAGGCCGCGGCAAGGGCGGCGAGCTTCTGGATGAAGGAACGTGAGCCCCTCATTGTCTGTCCTTATGACGCGGAGCTGTTCGGGCATTGGTGGTTCGAAGGACCCATATTCCTCGAGGCGCTTTTCAGGGCTGCAGCGCGCAAGAACGAGGATGATGACATGGAATTTGTCACTCTTGACGAATACGCGGTCGAGAATCCAGAGAATCCTGTTTCGGAGCCGGAATTCTCGTCCTGGGGAGAAGGCGGTTATGCCGAGGTATGGCTCGACGGATCCAACGACTGGGTGCATCGCCACAGCCACAAGGCCATAGAGAGGATGATCGAACTTGCCGAGCGTTTCCCGAACGAATCGGGTCTGCGCGAGCGGATATTAAACCAGGGGGCCAGGGAAGCTCTGCTGACAATGTCTTCGGACTGGCCTTTGCTGCTGCGTTCAGGGCAATCATCCAGCTTCGCCCGAAGGCAGATAGAGGATTCCGTGAGCAATTTCACGCGCATCTACGAGATGCTCTGCGCCAATACTGTTGATACTGAATGGCTGACAAGCCTGGAAAAACGGAACAATCTGTTCCCGGACATCAATTACAGGGTTTTTGCGCGGAAGCGCTGATTTTTGGAACTTCTGGCGGTGCAGGGCCGGTTTTGCCGGGGATATGCAGTCCGCGACATCCTAAATAATGCAGCAGTATACTTGGCAGGTGGAGGGACTCATGAACGTCGTGATTATCGGAGCTCAGTGGGGCGATGAGGGCAAGGGCAAGATCGTGGATTACCTGGCGCAGGATGCGGGCATTGTCGTCCGCTTTTCCGGGGGTGCCAACGCGGGGCATACGATCGTGCTTTCGGATACAACGTACGCCCTGCACCTGGTTCCTTCCGGGATTCTCTATGCCGACAAGACCGTTCTGCTCGGGAGCGGAATGGTCATAGAGCCTTCTGCCCTGTTTGCCGAGCTCGAAGACCTGAAATCCAAGGGTATCCAGTGGGAAGGCCGCGTTCTCATTTCGGATCGCGCGCACCTGGTGCTGCCCCGTTACAGGCAGGTGGACCGGGAGCTGGAATCGAAAAGAAAAAAGCCGATAGGCACGACAGGCAGAGGCATCGGCGTCGCCTATGCGTTCAAGGCATCGCGCGACGGCATCAGGCTGGCCGATATCGGCGACGAAGATTGCCTGCAGAATCTCGAGAAAGAAGATAAGGCATATCTCGCCGAGTGGCGGCCAAGGCTCGAGCCCATGGCGGTAGACCTGGTGTCCTATCTGCATCAACACCAGAATTCATGGACCCTTTTTGAAGGGGCTCAGGGTGCGCTTCTCGACATAGATACAGGTACTTACCCCTTCGTTTCCTCGGGCATGTCCTGCGCCGCGGGTGCCGCCGCACAGGGCGGTATCGGGCCGCGCAAGATCGACCGCATCCTCGGCGTCTTCAAGGCCTACACAACCCGGGTCGGCAATGGCCCCTTCCCGACAGAATTCAAGGACGACTCGCCTGGGTCGCTTTCCAGCTACATCAGGACGACGGGCCACGAATATGGTACGACGACGGGGCGCCCGCGGCGCTGCGGCTATCTCGACCTGGTGGCGTTGCGCTATGCCTGCATCGTGAACTCCATAGACCGGCTCGTCCTCACACACCTCGATGTCTATGACGAACTGCCCGAATTCGAGGCCTGCGTAGGCTACCGGATTGGCGACAAGGTCGTGCAGGATTTTCCCGCCTCGGTGAAGGATCTCGAGCAGGCGGTTCCCGTGCTGAAAAAATTCGAAGGCTGGAAGCAACCCATCGATTCCTGCCAGTCCTGGGAAGATCTCCCGCTCAAGGCGCGGGAGTATGTCGAATTTATTGAAGACTATACGCAGACGCCGATTTCGATCATTTCAGTCGGTTCCGAAAGGAAGAAGACCATAATCAAGGAGAGCCCGTGGATACGATCCTGATCCTCGATTACGGAAGCCAGTACACACAGCTCATCGGCCGCAGGATCCGCGAACTGGGCGTCTACGCCGAAATTTTGCCCGGAGACGCTGATGTCGGCGCGAAAACCGGCCCTGCTGATCTGCAGGCCGCAGGTCCTGCCGTTGTGGCCGGACAGGTTGTCAGCCATTATGTCGGCATCGTGCTTTCAGGGTCTCCGTTCAGTGCCTACGACGAAGCTGCGCCCAGGCCGCACCCCTCGCTTTATGAAAGCAGGCTCCCTGTGCTTGGCATCTGCTATGGCATCCAGCGCATGACCCTGGATTCGGGCGGCCAGGTCTCGCGCCTAGTCGAACGGGAATATGGCAGGAAATTGGTCCACAAGACTTCAAAAGGGCAGGCGAATTCCTTGCTTAAGGGGCTGCCAGCCGAATTCTCGAGCTGGATGAGCCATGGGGACTCAGTTGTCATACCGGGGAATGGTTGGGAAATAATCGCCGAATCCGAAGGCGGCATTCCTGCCGCACTCGCCCATGCCAGCCTGCCACGCTGGGGAGTCCAATTCCATCCGGAGGTCAGCCACTGCGAGTGCGGTCTCGATATTCTCGGCAATTTTGTGCTCGGCATCTGCAAAGCGAAACCCGAGTGGTCCATGGGCGCTTATCTCGAGCAGACAGCGGAAAGCCTGAAGTGCCGGGTAGGCGAGAGCCCTGTGCTGCTGCTCATTTCCGGCGGCGTCGATTCGACGGTAACGGGCGCCCTGCTGCTCAAGACTCTCGATCCTGAAAAAGTATATCTCCTTTACATCGATACAGGCCTGATGCGCGCGGGCGAAAGCGAAGAGGTCATGGAAAACCTGGCTCGTCTCGGCGCTCGCCATCTTTTCAAGGTGGATGCGGAGGAGCGTTTCCTGGAAGCCCTGCGAGGAGAGTCCGATCCCGAGAGAAAGCGTCGCATCATCGGCGATCTCTTCGTCAGGATACAGGAGGAGGAAGTGGCGCGACTCGGCATCCCCGAGGCTTACCTTGTCCAGGGGACGCTTTACACCGATCTCATCGAATCGGGTAAGGGCGTGGGCAACAAGGCCCAGACCATCAAGAGCCACCACAATGTCCGAAGCCCACTCATCATGGAAAAGCGTGCCAAAGGCCTCGTTATCGAGCCGCTGGACCGGCTCTACAAGGACGAGGTGCGCGCCCTGGGGCGGCTTCTAGGCTTGCCGGAAAGCATTGTGTCGCGGCATCCCTTCCCCGGGCCCGGCCTAGGCGTCCGGATTCTCGGCGAGGTGACGAAGGAGAAGTGCGACATCCTGCGCCAGGCCGACCAGGTCTATATCGAGGAGCTCCGCAGCCGCGGCCTGTACAACAAAATCTGGCAAGCTTTTTGTGTGCTGTTGCCCGTGCGGGCCGTCGGTGTCGCCGGCGACGAACGCACCTATGGCTATGTCGTGGCGCTGCGCGCCGTGGTCAGCGAGGACGGCATGACGGCGGGCGTGTATCCCTTCGATCCGGCCGATCTCGTGGCCATCTCGACGGCGATCACCAACAGGAACCAGAAGGTTGGACGGGTGGTCTACGATGTTTCGTCCAAACCGCCGGCGACAATCGAGTGGGAATAGGCCGAAACAGCTTTACCTGATGCGTCCCTGATCCAGCTCTTCGGGCTCCTCCGGATAGCTGTGGAGCTTGCCATCGGGAGTACGCAATACCCAAAAACCTTCCTCAAGCCTCAGGACGCTCTCGGGCAGATAGAGCTTGCCGCCGCCATCGGGCGCATCGACCGCGAAGCGCGGCATCTCGATGCCCGACAGCCTTTGCCTCAACGCATCATAGAGCAGCAGCCCGCGCGAAAGCGGGATGCGAAAGTGTGCCGTCCCTTGTGCCAGGTCTCCCTGGAAAAGGTAATAGGGGTCGATGCCGGCCTGGGCCAGCGTCGAAAAAAGCTCGACCAGGGTATCGACCTTGTCATTTATGCCACGCAGCAACACAGTCTGGCTCCGGACTGGTATCCCTGCTGCCAGTATCCACCCAATTCTTTCCCTGAAAAGTGGCGTTATCTCTCTTGGATGATTTACGTGGATCACCATATGCAGGGGCTTGTACCTGGCGAGCAGGTCCACGAGCCCTGCGTCGATTCTCACGGGAAGCGTTACGGGCGCCCTCGTGCAGAGTCTCAGCTGTACTTCCTTCCTGCCTGCCCGCAGACGCGAGAAAAGCGATTCGAGTTTTTCGTTCGAAGCGCTGAGTGGATCCCCGCCTGAGACGAGGACTTCGCGGATTTCGGGATGGCTGGCGAGGTAGAGCCGGGCGTTTTCCTGGGCAGCCTCGTCCATGAAGCCTTTGTCGCCCGGCAGCAGCGAGCGCCTGAAGCAGTAGCGGCAGAAAACGGGGCAGTCTCCGGTAGTCCGCAGGAGGATTCTCGATGAATATTGGTGGATCATCCTGGGGAATTGACCGTGCTCCTGTTCATGCAGGGGGTCTTTCATCTCAATGGGAGCGATTTTTCGTTCGGCGGGCGAAGGCAACGCCTGGGCAAGGATCGGGTCCAGCGGGACACCTTGGGTATCGCGCCTGCAGTAGCGGTAATCTTCATCTGCCAGGCTTAGCCAATAGTGGGTTGCCGCAAAGGGCAGGTCCCTGCCTCGTTCCGAGCCTTGTTCCGAAAGCGTTGGCAGGGTCCTGATACGTCCGCGCATGGCCTCTTGCCATGATTCTTCCATGAACAAAAAACTAATGGTTATTCCCCGTTTTTGCAACACCCCCGCACGGATGGCATTTCCAGGCCTCAGTCCATCGGGTATAATTGATGGGGTATAATTGGTATAGCGGCATTCGAAGGAGCATGCAATGGCGGTCTACAGGAATCTCGTTTTCAAGGGCGGCGGAGTCAGGGGCGTGGCCTACATGGGTGCCATGGAGTATTTCTACCGCGAAGGATATATGCGTTCGGTGGAGCGCGTTGCAGGAACTTCGGCTGGTGCGATCACCGCCTGTGTGCTTTCGCTGAATTTCGGTGATTTCACAGCGATCAAATCCATAACGGACAGTCTCGATTATTCGAAGATACCCAGCGAGACCGCCGGAAAACAGGGTAAAGCTCCTGGAAATGAAGAAAGCCAGGATGATCAGGATACCGAAAGAAAAATCCCGAAGCTGCTCCTTGCACAGCTCAAAGGCATGTCGAACAATCTTTCAAAGAACATCCATTCGATCTCGAGGCTGCTTCAGGACAAAGGTTGGTATTCCACCGACTATTTCTACAATTGGCTTCGCGCCGTAATAGCGAAGGAATTCGTCGTCCCAAGGGACGGCTATACTTTCGCCGATTTCCACAATCCGCAAATCCACACAGGTAATCGTCCTTTCTTCGACCTTTACATCACAGGGACCGATGTCTCCAACCGGAGCTCCAGAATCTTCTCCTTCGAGACGACACCCAACATGGAAGTAGCGCTGGCCGTCCGCATTTCCATGTCGATTCCGCTCTTTTTCGAGGCAATCAGCTACCAGTACCCCGGGACGGACAAGCCACAGCTCTACGCCGATGGCGGTGTCATGCTCAATTATCCGATCGGCATTTTCGACGACACGAAGTATTGCCGCAAGCTCCAGCATGGCATGAACATGGAGACACTGGGTTTTTTCCTCTATTCTTCCCCTGAAGCCACAAGCTACAAGGATATCTCAAATGTGATCGACTATGGCGGGGCACTTTTCGATTCCTTGCTGACAGTCCAGGAACAGCTCATGTTCAGCAGCGAAAGGAACAAGGGGAGGACGGTTTTCATCGACGACAAGGGAATACCCTTTGATGATTTCAGCATAAAGACGACCGACGAAAGGTACATGACGCTCTATCGGTCTGGCCTCGATGCTGCTGGGGATTTCTTCGCCAATCGGTCCAATTGGGACCAGATTGTACGTCGGTTCCAGAACCGCTTTGGCTGGAAAGGCATGGGAAATTGATAGGCGGGCGGTCTGCCTGATGGCTGTGCAGCTTTCCCGATGACGATGTTATCTTGCGGTATTTGCAAATAAATGCAATAATATTCTTATCGTCGTCTTTGGAGATAATTCCACAATGAAAGAAAGAATAGAGCGACTTAAAGTCGTCAAGAACCTTATCAAGACTCATAGAATCGATTCGCAAGAGACATTGCTTCAGAAGCTTGCCGAGGAAGGATATTCGGTGACGCAGGCGACCCTCTCCCGCGACCTGAAATACCTCAAGGTCGGCAAGGTGGCCGATGGGCAGACAGGCTACTACTATACAATTCCCTCTGAAGAGGAGCGCAAGGAATCCGAGCGCCATTCCATCCAGGATTTCTTGCGTGGCTATGTCTCGGTGGACTGGAACGATGCCCTCGTCGTGGTGCGCACCTTCTCCGGGCATTCGGACTCGCTGGCGCTCGCCATAGACAACATGGGGCTCGAGGATGTGCTCGGGACCATTTCCGGCCGCGACAACGTCGTCTTCATCGCCCTGAAGCAGGGCAGCAACGGTGAAAGTTTCATCAAGGCTCTCAAGGAGAAGATTCCCGATTTCGATCCCGATTGATCTTCATGTAGGCATGTTCCTCTGAGAGCTGCTCGACAAGCTCGGATACTTTCCATTTCAGGTTGCTCGGCGTCGTGGTCGCAAATGCCGTATCCTGGGGCGAGATACCGAGCGCCTTGACGGCGCGCATAACCTGCAAGGCCTGCTCCCCCGTGAAGCCATGAAGAATTACTGCTTTGAAATTTTCATCCATGGCCCCGAGTATAGCGCGGGCTGCAAGTTGGCCGCCATACCCCTTTGATGTTGCCGCCAGAGTCTCATCTTTCGTATATTTGAAGTCAAGGAAATCCAATGAATTACGAAAAATACACACTGAAAGCGCAGGAAGCCATTCGGGAGGCTTCCACGCTTGCCCAATCCCATGACAACCCGAATGTCGAACTCGAACATCTCTGCCTCGCGCTTTTGGCACAGGAGGATGGGGTTGTCCCGTCCTTACTGGACAGGATTGGAGCCCCAAGGGGGGCAATAGAAAAAGGCCTGGATGGGCTCATCAAGAAACTGCCCAAAGCATACGGCGAAGCTTCCCAGCTTTACCTTTCAGCGGGGGCGTCGAAAGCGCTGGCCAAGGCCGAGCGCGAAGCTGAAGCCCTCAAGGATGAATATGTTGCTTCCGAACATTTGTTCCTGGGCATCACCGAAGTCGAAGGCTCCGTGGCTGAGCTCCTCAAATCCAATGGCGTGACCAAGGAACGCATCCTTTCGGCACTCAAGGAAGTCCGGGGCACCCAGCGTGCGACCGATCAGAATGCCGAGGGAAAATACCGGGTACTCGAAAAATACACGACGGATCTGACGGGGCTGGCAAGAACCGGCACGCTCGATCCCGTCATCGGGAGGGATGAGGAAATCCGCCGGGTCATGCAAGTGCTTTCCCGCAGGACAAAGAACAACCCCGTACTCATAGGCGAGCCTGGCGTCGGCAAGACGGCCATAGTGGAAGGCCTTGCGCAGCGGATCGTGTCGGGCGACGTGCCCGACAGCCTCAAGGACAAGACCCTTCTCGCGCTGGATCTTGGCTCGCTCGTCGCCGGCTCGAAATTCCGCGGCGAGTTCGAGGAAAGGCTCAAGGCTGTAATCCAGGAAATACAGAAGGCGGACGGCAAGATAATTCTCTTCATCGACGAGCTGCACACTCTTGTGGGCGCGGGCGCGGCAGAAGGTGGCATGGATGCTTCCAACCTGCTCAAGCCGGCCTTGGCCAGGGGTGAGCTCAAGGCCATCGGTGCCACAACGCTCAACGAATACCGCAAACATATCGAAAAGGATGCCGCCCTCGAACGGCGGTTCCAGCCTGTAATGTGCGAGCCGCCCAGCGTCGAATCGACCATCGCCATACTGCGCGGTTTGAAAGAAAAATATGAAGTCCACCACGGCGTGCGGATCAGGGATGACGCGCTGATCGCTGCCGCTGTGCTCTCCGACCGCTACATCACGAGCCGCTTTCTGCCCGACAAGGCCATCGACCTCGTGGACGAAGCGGCAAGCAGACTCAAGATGGAAATCGAGAGCCAGCCGACCGAACTCGATGTCATAGAGCGCAAGCTCATACAGCTCAGAATGGAGGCCCAGGCCCTGCAGAAGGAGTCTGATCCGGCATCGCTCGACAGGCTCGAGAAGCTGCAGGCTGAGATAGCCGAGCTTGCTTCGCAGCGCGATGCCATGAAGCTCAAATGGGAAAGCGAGAAATCAAAGATTGGCGATATACGCCAGCTCAAGGAACAGATTGAGCAGCTCAAACTCGAAGAAGAACGCAGCGTGAGGGAAGGCAACCTGGCAAAGGCCTCGGAGATCAAATACGGCAAGCTCATCGAGTCGCAGAAGAAGCTCGATGCACTCACTGTCGCAGCGAAGGATGAGAATGACTCAGTCCGGCTGCTGCGCCAGGAGGTTTCGGAAGACGATATCGCCCGCGTCGTGTCCGCCTGGACGGGAATCCCCGTTTCCAAGATGCTTTCGAGCGAGGCACAGAAATATGTCCGCCTCGAACAGACGCTCGGCAAACGCGTCATAGGCCAGGATGCAGCCCTGAAGGCCGTATCCGACGCAATCCGCCGCAACAAGGCCGGTCTTTCCGACCCTCGCAGGCCGCTTGGCTCCTTCATCTTCCTCGGACCGACTGGCGTAGGCAAGACCGAGCTGGCAAAAGCCCTGGCTGAATTCCTCTTCAACGACGAGAAAGCCCTCACGCGGATCGACATGAGCGAATATATGGAGAAGTATTCGGTGAGCAGGCTCATAGGAGCTCCTCCCGGCTATGTGGGCTATGAAGAGGGCGGCCAGCTTACCGAAGCCGTGCGGCGGCGCCCCTATTCGGTCATACTTTTCGACGAGATCGAAAAGGCCCACCCCGATGTATTCAACGTCTTTCTCCAGGTTCTCGATGACGGGAGGCTGACGGACGGGCAGGGCAGGGTCGTGGACTTCAGGAACAGCATCATCATCATGACGAGCAACATCGGTTCCGACCTCATATTGGAGGCCAGGGACATGGATGAAGTGCGGCCCAACATCGATTCCCTGCTGAAATCGACCTTCAAGCCGGAATTCCTCAACAGGATTGATGAAGTCGTGCTGTTCAACCGCCTCTCGAAAAACGAGATCAGGTCTATAGCCGATCTGCGGCTTGCCGAGCTTGGTGAAAGGACTTCGCAGAAGGGGGTGGCCCTGGTAGTCGAGCCTGACGCTCGGGACTATGTCGCGGCTCAGGGCTACGACGAACGCTTCGGCGCCCGTCCGCTCAAGAGGACCATACAGAACATCGTCGAGGATCCGCTTGCCACGATGATACTCGATGGCGAAATAAAGGAAGGCGACACGGTGACTGTGGGCGTCAGCGGTGGCGAATTGAGTTTCAGTGTCGCCCATGTCGAGGATGCAGCGCCATCCGGGAGCACGTCGCCCCGCAAGGGCAATGCGCCCAGCGGGGACTCTTCTTTAAATGCAAAGTGAACCGGTCGCGGGCTGCAGCGCCCCCGGCACGGCTGTCCCCGGCACTTTGACCGACAGCCACGCCCATCTTTCCGTAGTTCAGGAAGTGGCTGGCACGGCTGCCTTGCAGCAGGCACTCGATTCTTACGCTGCGACGTGGCAGAGGGCCCCGGCCCCGGCCTCTGCTCCCTTCATTCTCGATATTGGCCTCGATGCGGGCGATCTTGCCTGCCGCATTTCCAGGTTTGGCGCATATCCATTCATCCGCTTTTCGGCAGGAATCTGGCCTGGCAAGTCGGCTTTTGGTTCAGCTGGTTCCTTTGGTTCCGGTAGCTCTATCCTGTCACTCCTGGATGCGGACAGCTCGAATCCAGTCTGTATTGCTATAGGCGAGTGCGGCCTCGATTATTATCACATGGAAGCGGACCAGGCGCAGCAAATCGAACTGTTCAGGGCACAGACCGAGCTTGCGGAGCGCCGCAATCTCCCCCTCATCGTGCATTCCAGGCTCGCCCTTGACGATACACTCGCCGTGGTTTCGGATTTTGCCTCGAAAATTCCCGTGGTCATCCATTGCTTCAGCTATGACAGGGATGCCGCGCAGCACTTTCTGGAAGCAGGCTGTTTTCTTTCCTTTGCTGGCAACCTGAGCTACCGGAAGTCGCAGGATATCCGCGAAGCGCTAAAGTCCGTGCCACTGGAACGGTTGCTCCTCGAAACGGATTCGCCCTACATGAACCCTGAGCCTTTGCGGGGCAGGCCGTCGACCTCAGCCGACATCGTCAGGACGCTTGCGGTTGCAGCCGAAATTCGCGGGATTGATGCTTGTTTGATGACAAGGACCTTGAATGCGAATGCTGCTGCCATTTTTAAAGGCTGTCTAGGACAAGGATGAACTCCGACCGCTTGGCCGCAGGCTCCGGTAGCGTTTCAGGATCGATTCAGGTTCCCTTCAGTACCGGAGCGGGACAAGCGTATGGCTCGCTGGCTGCTTCCCGGCGATAATCGAATTCACAAGCATCACTGTCGTCCGTTTCATGGCAGTGGCATCGCCTCGCACTGCAAAACCGAACATGTCTCTGTCAATTTTTTCCACATCCCAGCTGCTCATGTCTGCCATGACCACCAGGCCGGCTGTCTTCCTTTGTGCTGCTTCTACCGCGGCAGAGGGACTATCGATCGCGCAGACAAGGACTTTTGTGGTCTTCGTATCGACTTGCGAAAGAGAAGACTGAAGTGAACCGACTATATCCACCGTGCTGTAATCGGCATTGAAATCCTGGGTATTGAGCCGTCTCGCTCCGACGACTGACTCATAAGCTTCCCTGAAGGCTGACAGCGCGACTTCTGGCCGCATGAAATTTTCCTGGAAGACTATCGTGCAATTCGCTTCGGGGACGCCTTCGTGGACCGCCTTTTTCACTATCTGTCCCGCCTTCTTCCCCATTGCCCCGTAGGCGGTCTCATAATCATAGCCAATGCTGCAAATGCGAGCTTTCTGGGCTGTCTGCAGGCTGCCGTTCGTCAGGGGATGACAAAAAGGCATGACGAGGAAAGCCTGGCCAGTACCTGCTGTTTCTGCCCAGTCCTGGCCTGACGAATAGGCAAGTGCTAGAAGTGGGCTCGTGACAATGACTTTGGGATATTTCCCTTCGGCGCTGAGCGCAGCAAGCTTCTTTCCCAGCCCGGCCCTTGCAGTGGAAATCGGCGCGCCCTCAAGTTTTTCATTTTTCCCGACAACGGAATATTCTTCTGTGATCGCCCGGCAATAATCGGGGAAAAGCTCTGCAAAAGCTTCATCGAAATAGGGCAGTACAAGCGTCTGCTTCGGTTTGTTTCCACCGCAGGCGCAAAGGCATGTGCAGCCCAGTATCAAAACCATGGCCATGATCCGAGCTGGGGCGCGCACTGCTTGACGCTTCATCATACTATTCATAAGATTATCAGGATTCTGTATGTGATAGAAGCGCCTTCGGGCCGCATTTTTCCGATTCGGATCTTTCGATCTTGGAGGTTTTCATGACCAGCTATAAGGAATTGGGTCTCGTCAACACCGTCGAGCTCTTTCAGAAAGCGATGAAGGGCGGTTATGCGATTCCCGCTTATAATTTCAACAATATGGAACAGATGCAGGCGATCATTCAGGCCTGCGTCGAGACAAAGAGCCCGGTTATCCTGCAGGTGTCTTCCGGCGCCCGCAAGTATGCCAATGCCACGCTGCTCAGAAACATGGCAAAGGGCGCCGTCGAATATGCCAGAGAATTGGGCTACGCGATTCCAATCGTTCTGCACCTTGACCACGGCGACAGCTTCGAGCTGTGCAAGGACTGCATTGAGCAGGGCTTCTCCTCCGTGATGATCGATGGTTCCGCGCTTCCCTACGACGAGAACGTCGCGCTTACCAAAAAAGTCTGCGAGTATGCCCATTCGCAGAAGAACTATGTAAGCGTCGAAGGCGAGCTGGGAGTCCTTGCGGGCGTGGAAGATGAAGTTGCAGCCGAAAAGAGCCACTATACGCATCCGGATCAGGTCGAGGACTTCGTTAAGAAGACAGGCGTCGACAGTCTGGCTATTTCGATCGGAACCAGCCATGGCCGCGCGAAATTCAAACCGGAGCAGTGCACCCGGACTGCCGATGGCGTCCTCATTCCGCCCCCACTGCGCTTTGATATTCTCGAAGAGGTACAGAAGCGCATCCCTGGCTTTCCAATCGTTCTCCATGGTTCCTCGTCCGTTCCGATAGAGTATGTCCGCATCATCAATCAGTTTGGCGGCAAGCTGGTCGATTCGGTCGGCATCCCCGAGGAACAGCTGCGCAAGGCTGCAGCGAGCAATGTCTGCAAGATCAACATCGATTCTGACGGCAGGCTCGCCATGACAGCGATGGTGCGCAAAGTGTTCTCTGAGCATCCCGAAGAGTTCGATCCGAGAAAATACCTCGGCCCGGCCCGCGATGAGCTGAAGAAGCTTTACATGCACAAGAACATCGAAGTGCTTGGATCCGCCGGAAAGGCTTGATGCAGAAATCATTATTCCTTCAAATATTGTGAAAGTTGAACCTGAACAGGCCTTTACGCAATTTGAAGGTCTATGATAATATACGCGCCTATAGTCCATGGCGCATGAGCGTATTGTCATTAAAAAGCTCTGTGTTGATGGTGTGTTCTGCCTGCCGCTCCCCCGTTGCAGCAGGCGGAAACGCGCTTTGGAGGAGGTCAGTTGGCAGACAAGGACTTGCGGATCAATGAACAGATCCGCGTTCGCGAAGTCAGGCTTATCGATGAAAAAGGTGAGCAGCGAGGGATCATTCCAACGCTTGAAGCAATCAAGATTGCCAGGGAAGTTGGTCTGGACCTTGTCGAAGTCGCCCCGCAGTCGATTCCGCCTGTGTGCAAGCTTCTGAACTACGGCAAGTACAAATTTGAACAGGAAAAAAAGGTCAAGGATGCGAAGAAGCACATAAAGGCCACCGAAATCAAGGAAATCCGCATGCAGCCGAAGATCGCCGAACACGATCTCGACTTCAAGTCCGGCCATATCAGGGATTTTCTGGAGCAGGGCTACAAGGTCAAAGTGACGATTCGATTCCGCGGCCGCGAGCTGGCCCACACCGAGATCGGACAGGATATTCTGAAGAAAATCCTGGTCAAGCTCGATGGTTACTTCGTCATGGAAAAGCCTCCTCTTATGGAGGGGCGCTTCATGTCGATGGTGCTTCAGCCAAAAGCTGGGATAATCAGGAAACAGCCGGTTCCGGAAACGCTGACATCCGATGGCAATGAAATCTGATCGATTTTCGGAAAAGGATGGTAGAGCATGCCTAAAATGAAGACAAAGAAAGCGGCCAGCAAGCGATTCACCCTGACCGCCAGCGGAAAAGTGAAATACAAGAAGATGAATCTCCGCCATATTTTGACCAAAAAGTCCACGAAGCGAAAGAGAAACCTGCGCAAGCCGGGTTTCGTTGCGGCCGGTCCCGTGCACCAGATCAAGAAAAAGCTTCTGCCGAATGGTTGAGTTGGAACGGAGTAGAGGAGAACATACATGTCGAGAGCAGTTGACGGTACCAAACGCAAAGATCACCGCATAAAGATACTCAAGGTAGCCAAGGGATACTGGGGCAGACGCCATTCCAACTTCAAAGTTGCGAAGGATGCCGTTGCAAAAGCCCAGTACGATGCTTACAAGGATAGGCGTGACAGGAAGGGCGATTTCAGAACTCTCTGGATCGCCAGGATCAATGCCGCATGCCGGTCGCAGGATATCACTTACAGCCGGTTCATCGAAGGCCTGAACAAGGCCGGTATCCGGATGAACCGCAAGGCCCTGGCCGATGTCGCGGTCCGTGATCCCGAGGCTTTTACGGCTATTGTCGAAAAGGCGAAAGCTGCCTTGCAGGCATAAGTCATGGTAAGCCTCGAGCAGATACGCGCCCTTGAGGCGCGCGTGGAAAAAGCGGTCACTCTCATTGAGAAACTCCGCAAGGAAAATGCCGCGCTGGAGCAGAACCTCATGGAGGTTTCGCGCTCCGAGGAGCAAACCAGGGCGGCATATTCCGAGCTCGAGCGAAAGGCCGGCGCCTCGGTCCGGCAGGCCTCCGAATCGGCGGCCAAAATCGAGGAACTCGAAAGCAGGGTAAGGGAAGCCGAGCAGAAGGCCAAGGATGCCGAGCTCCGCGCCGCCGAGTCGGAAGACAAGGCTGCCGCGCTGGAGCGAAAAGCCCAGGCCGCCGAATCCGAAGCAGGCACCTACAGGGAGCGCGCCCTTGCCGCCGAGCATCGTGCCGGCGACCTGGAAGCGCGTGCCGAAGACCTGAAAAAAGAGCAGTCGAGAATCGAGGAAGGCCTGGTCCATGCGCTGGACAAACTGGATGCTTTTGAAGATTTGGTGATGGGCATTGCACCGGGGGGCAACAAGATCCCCGGCGCCGTGGCCGACGAAAGCGCGGAAATCGGGGCAGTAGCTCCATCTGATCAGAGTATGGCCGGTGAAGTCAATCTTGGTCAGCAGTCAGGGGACGAAAAGGTGGAGGCGGCTGATGAGTCCCCGTCAGCCCCCGAGCCCCAGGCTGGCACGTTTCACGGAGACGATAATGAGCTCGACATATTTTGAGGATGGGAAGCAGAAGACACAGACCATTCCGATAGAAATCCTCGGTGTTTCATTTACGATCAGGACCGATGAAGATGCGGAATACATCCAGGGTCTTGTCTCCGAATTGAAGGAACGCCTTTCAAAAGTTTCGAGCCAGATGAAAATTGTCGATCCTTTGAAGCTTTCGATCATTACGAGCCTTCTTGCCATCGATGAGATGCACCAGAAGAGTGGGCAGAAAGAAAAGGCCATGGTTTCGAAGGAATACGAAGCCGCGAATCTTCTCGATTCGCTTGACAAGCGATTGGGTGAGCTCGGGCTGTAGACCGGGCAGGAGCAATAAATGATCATTCCTCTGGAAAAACTGATCAATTACAATGCAAATTCTTATGAGCTGGCTGTCGCCATCAACAGGCGGGCATATCAGCTTGCCGTGCTCAAGGGCCCGGAAGTGGAAAAGAACAACGGGAAGGTAGTTTCTCTGGCCGCAGAGCAGATTTTCAACAAGCACGTTGAGTACAAATTCATCTCGGGCTAAGGTTCTCGTTCTCGCAGGGCCAACAGCCTCGGGCAAAACGGAGCTTCTCGCCAAAACTTTTGGCGCTGGGGCTCCTGTTTTTTTCTCCGCGCTTGCGTTAAAGAGGAAAGCTGCGGGCCAGCTCCCCCTCAACGCGGAGGTAATCAGCGCCGATTCCTTTCAGGCCTATCGCGGCATGAATATTGGCACGGCAAAGCCCGCGCCTGAGTTGCTGTCCATCCTTCCCCACCACCTCGTCGATTTCCTTGACCCCAGTGAGCAATATACTGCCGGAGACTTTGTCAGGAGAGCCGATGCTCTTTGC
>JAJFUL010000216.1 GCA_021372425.1 Spirochaetaceae bacterium | reverse complement strand
GGTCGATTACGAAGAAGGTTGTCTCTCTTTCCCCGGGCTCTATTTTACGGTGAAAAGACCGGCATCCGTGAGAATTCAGGCCTTCAACGAGAAGGGCAAGCCCTTCACACTGGAAGCGGGCGATCTGCTCGCCCGGGTCATCCAGCACGAATACGACCACCTCGATGGCAAGCTTTTCATCGACAAGGTAACGCCGCTCAAGAAAGAGAGGGCGCTTCTCCGTTACCGCAGGCTCGTGAGGATGTAAGGCAGCCATGCGGGTATTGTTTGCCGGTAGCCCGGAAATCGCCATTCCCACACTTCGCGGGATAGCCGGAGCGCACTGCATCGCAGGTATTCTGACCAACCCCGAATCTGCCAAGGGCAGAGGCATGGCAGTGACTTCCACGCCGGTAGGGCAGGCCGCCCGGGAGCTGCTGGGGCCTGATTGCCCCATCCTTGCACCTCGTGCCCTGGGGGCAGAGGCAAGGGTGGAAGTCGCTGCCCTGAAGCCTGACATACTCGTCGCCTTCGCCTACGGCAGGATTTTCGGACCGAAATTCCTCGCACTTTTCCCCCGGGGCGGGATCAACGTTCACCCAAGCCTCCTGCCCAAATATCGCGGGAGTTCGCCCATTCAGCAAGCGATCGTGGACATGGTCCCGGAGACTGGCGTATCCATCCAGCGGCTCGCCCTCGAAATGGACTCGGGCGAACTGCTCTGCACGGAAAGAATTCCCCTGTCGGGAAGGGAGACCACAAGCAGCCTGAGCGCCCTGGCCGCGAAAATTGGGGCCAGCCTGGCTGTCGCTGCGCTTGCGGCAATCGAAAAAGGCAATGAAATTGCGGTTCCACAACAGGGCGAGCCGAGCTGGTGCCAGAAGATCAGCAAGGCAGACGGACTCATCGACTGGAACCTGCCATGCCTCCAGATCGATGCAAGGGTCCGCGCCTTCAACCCCTGGCCCACGACGTATACATTTCTGCGCGGACAGAGGCTGAACATACTGGAGAGCTTCCCTTATCCAGACTGGCCGCTGCAAAACGCATTGCCCAAGCCTCCGGCTGGCACTATAATCGGGATAGACAAGACAGGCGGCATACTGGTACAGACCGGTTCCGGCGTGCTTGGACTGCGGACGCTGCAGTTCTCTACGCGGAAAGCATTGCCTTTTGATCAATTCGCCAATGGCGTCAGGGACCTTACGGGGGCGCTGCTCGTGCCCCGGCCGGATCACTAAGGGCGGGAAGCGGGTTCCCCGGTGCCGTCCCTCGAGAAATGGCTTGCCGCCAACTGAAAAAGGATTGCAATAGTATGGGAAACACGCCTGCAAAAAAGACAAAGCCTGCGAGAAGGCCCGAGACTCCTCATTTCGATTTTTCGCAGTGGACCAAGTCACAGAAAAAGACCTTCGTCTGGTACGCGGTCATACTCCTCATCGTTTTTGCGCTGGTTGCGGTCATCGTCTTTTTTGCTGTGCTGCGAGGGCCCGAAAAAGTCATGGTTCCCGACGTGAGGAACATGGATCTGGCCGATGCCCTCGTCGTGCTGCAGGAAAAGGAGCTTTATCCGCGCCTTACCCTCAGGTTCACCGACAACCCCCAGGACAGGAATATGATCCTGGAGCAATCGCCCGAGCCAGGAAGCATCGTGAAGGCCGGGCGCAGGATCAAACTGACCGTCAGCAAGGGCGCCGTGCTCAGCGCTGTGGAAAATTACATCGGCCAGGACCTGGAATATGTCAAGCTGCACCTGCAGTCTCTCTACACGACGTCTACCGCGCTCCTGACCATCCGCGAACCGTCAATGTACCTGTTCGACGAAAAGCCTGCCGGAACCATCCTCGAGCAGAAACCCGTTGCCGGCACCGAGATTTCTGGACCGACCGTCATCGAATTCGTTGTCAGCAAGGGACCTGAAAGCCAATCTGCCCAGGTGCCGAATTTCATCGGCCTTTCGGTCGACGACGCCGTCTCGCTGGCGCAGACCAGCCCTCTCACGGTGGATTTTAGTCTGAGACAGGCCAAATCTGGAGAAAAGTCAGGTCTCGTCGTGGAGCAATCGCCTGGCTCCGACAAACAGGCCAAAGTGACCGACAGGATCAAGGTAGTGCTGACCTCAGCTTTGGTCCCGGGAATGGTGAGCGGCCTCTATGTATACAAATTGCCTGAGTACCCCTATCCTGTTTCAGTAAAGGTTGAAGCCATCGAACCGAGCGGAGAGCGGAAAACCATGGCGACGCTGAAACATCCAGGAGGGAATTTCAGCCTTCCATTCGCTCTTCCTGCAGGAAGCACAATCATCCTTTCCGTCCTTGACCGCGAAATGTCGCGCACGGAGGTGAAATCCCAATGAGCAGGCAAGATGATGACCGGGAGCTTTCCGTCGAAATCGTTCATCTTTACGTATATGACATTGGGCGCTCTGTGGACCTCAAGAAGGCGGCTTCGCTCATTCCCGCGTACCCTGATATCGGTTTTGGAAAGAGAAGGGACACGCCCGCCTCGCTGACGCTCCCGAAACCCCTGATCCTTACGCTTAATACGGATGAATGCGATGCGGCCTGCTTCGAAAAATTCTCCGCACACGCAAAAATCTATGATGACGGCGCACTCACGCTGGTTATCCGTTTCAGGACCAAATCCAGATTCGCGGACCTGGCATCCAAATCCAATCTCATGCTGAGAGACCTGACAGGTTCTCAGACGATCGAGCAGTTCGCGGAATCATCGTTCAGGATGGTAGTGGAAGCCATCATGCCTTCCGTCACAGGCTACAGCAGCGATGGATCCTCCCAGATGGAAACCTATACCGCATTCTGCATCCTCGAATGCCCTGGCGGCGACCCTGATGCCTTCCTCGCCCGAAACAAGGACATGGCAGCGGCTCTGCTCGCCGGGGAAGAGCCGGGCGTCCTGCACGAGACCCAGGTAGATCAGATACTGAACAAGCCCTTCAGTTACCGGAAGGACGATATCGCCATTTTCGACATGGATAGGTGCATTATCGTCGATCCATCCAGGGATTACGAGGATGTGCTGGTCATTGCAGAGCACGCCAACTACCGCCTCATCGAGTTGCGCGCCCTGGATACCCTCCTCGACAAGTGGCTGGAGGAAGCCGAGCGGGACATAAGGAAGATGTATCTGTCTGAAGGCAAGACGCGAAAGGCGACGCGTGCGCTCAAGCACAAGACCGGGCGGCTCCAGACCTTGCGTGTCGATGCGCTATTCACCTTGGAAAACCTGGACAATTCCTCCAAGATCATCGGCGATTACTTCCTGGGCCAGATATACCAGCGACTTTGCTCGATTTTCAACACTGAAGAATGGAAAGTATCGGTCGAACGCCGCCTCAGTGCGCTGCAGGATGTCTATGAAGTGTTGAAGAACGATTCCGGCGAGCGGAGGATGCTGACGCTGGAAGTCGTCTTTATCATCGTGTGCATAGTGCTTCCAGTCATACAGATCATCCAGGTAATGATGGCAGGATGATGCGCCAGGAAATCCCACTGTCGGCGGGCTGGAAATTTGCCCTGAAGCCCCTGGACCCGCAGTGGCTGAAGGAAAACGCAACCCCTAAGGGAAGTCCCGCCCCCGGCGAAGCGCCGGACTGGTGCGACATCGATATCCCGCATAGTTTCGAAATGCTTCCCTTCAATAATTTTGACGAGACCTGCTATCAAAAGAAAGGCACCTATTGCAGGGAATTCAGGACGCCTGAAATACCACAGAACAGCCTTGTCTTCCTCGAGTTCGAAGGCGTCAGTGTTTCCTGCTCGGTCTGGCTCAA
>JAJFUL010000011.1 GCA_021372425.1 Spirochaetaceae bacterium | reverse complement strand
GAATTCGGTTCATATACAGCGCGCACTTCAGGCTGTCATGCAGAGATATCCTTTTTCAGCTTCCTCCTGCAGTGTTTTGAGCGCCTTCTTTTCGATATGGCGGACCGTCTCGGGTGACAGGTTCATCTCTATCCCCATCTTCTTTAGTGACTTTCTGGTCCTGCCATTCATCTCGAATCTCTGTTCGATAACAGTCCGCTCCCTTTCGCTGAGCAGCCTGAGCATGGCTGCCGTCTGTTCCCTGAGCATGGCTGCCGAAAAGGCCGTTTCCGGGGAGTACGTATAGTCCTCATACCTGTCGAGAAGATTCAGCGTATCGGAGCTTTCTGTGCCGGGTGTTTCGAATCCCGATACTGCCTCCGTCATGGCGAGCAGCTCTTCCATCGTTTTTTCAGGCATTCCGAGGTGCAAGGAAAGTTCGGTCTTTGTGGGAGCACGCTTCAAATCTTGGCTCAGTACATTCTTTTCCGCATGGATTTTTTTGGCCAGCTGTTCCTTGCGATGGGGAAGGCGTATTGTACGCCCTGTATTGATGGCAGCCCTGCTGATCGATTGTCGGATCCACCAGACCGCATACGTAGAAAACCGCACGTTGCGTTCACCGTCGAATCTGTCCACAGCCTTCATGAGTCCGATATTGCCTTCCTGGATCATGTCTGACAGTGAAAGCGATGGATTCCACATCGAGCGCGCTATGCGGACTACGAGCCGCAGATTGGCCTCGATGAGCCTCTGCTTGGCTTTCTCGTCTCCCCCGGCTATCCTGCGCGCCAGTTGCTCCTCTTCCGCCTTGGAAAGCAGATGTATGCTCTTGATTGATCTGAAATACGAAGATAAGGATTCATCGCTGGTCGGTATGTTGCGCATGTTGAGTTCCTCCAGCAATAGCAGAAGCAATCTTCGTGCCAATAATGACGCTTTAGGTACATTGTTTGTTAATTAGCTATGTTGAAAATAAATATATTTTTTCGATCCAGGCTGCTGTGTGTTTGGGAATCTTTGAGTGTTAAAAAAAGAATACAGTTTTGAGTTTAGGTCTGTATCTTTTATCATACAATATGAGTCTGGCGATGAAGCTTGGCGATATGCCTCAACTATTTGACATATTTCCGCGGATCCACCGCCTTGCCGTTCTTGAAGATGCTGAAATGGAGATGCGGTCCAGTGCTCTGTCCTGTATTCCCTGAATTGCCGATGACCGCGCCCTGTGTGACGCTGGCTCCCTCGCGGACACCGATTGTGCTCAGGTGGCCGTAGAGCGATTGATAACCGCCGGAGTGCTTGAGGATGATATAGTTGCCGAAGACGCTGTTGTAGCCTGTATCGGCGACGGTTCCAGCCCTTGTCGCCTTGACCTTGGTGCCCATGGACACGACGATGTCGATTGCCGAATGGTACGTCTTCAAGCCTGTGAAAGGATTGGAGCGATAGCCGAATGGCGACGAGATCCCGCCGCGGGCTGGCCAGATAAAAGTGTCGCCATAGAAATTCTGCATCGTTGCGGATGAAAGGCGGGCGTTGGGGATGAAGAGACTCTCTCCTGCGCTGATCATCCCGTCGGAAAGATCGTTCGCATCGACAATGCGTGTCATGTCGGCTCCATACGCCTTGGCCAGCGAAAGGAGGCTGTCGCCTCTCCGGACCTTGTGGGACACACCATCCATGTTGGGGATCTTGAGTTGGACTCCTGGGCGGATCGATTGTGGACCCTGGAGGTTGTTCAGGGAAACCAGCGTGTCCTGGCGGAGGCCGAAACGCTTCGCGATCCGATCGATCGTATCGCCGCTCCTGACCGTGTAGCTTCTCAGGCTGAGCGAAACAGGTACTGGTGGCAACGAACCTGTGGCAGTTTCATCTGCCGGGGCCTCTTCGGGTTCCAGATAGGCGAACAGGGCCGCCTGTACCGAATCCTCATCGGGCAGGATAAGCTTGTCGGATGAGACGGGGAAATTTGTGGCGCCTATGAAGACGCGCGCTCCTGCGAAGACGAAGACGAGGATTGCGAGAGGAATCAATGCGAAATATGGCCTTCGGGGAACATGATCGGCGATTTTCCGGTAAAAACCCTTGAAAGCCATATGGAAATCGAGATGGACCGCTGGCCTTGAGGCCTGTCTGTCGGATTTGTCCTGATGCGGAGTTTCGTTGGGCTTTGCCCTCTGCATCTCAGGGGAAACCTTCTGCTTCTGCCTTCCTCCCCTGCCTTGCCATGCAGCCTTGTATTCCGCAAGATGTTTCCGAAGGCTCTTCTTCCCATGTTTGTGGGGCGCAGGTCGCCTGTGTTTCGTGCTTCCTCCATCCATGATTCGAACAAAGGGCCTGGAATGGGTGGTGTTTTCAGTGGCGCTATCCATAGATTCTTCCACTATCGGCGCAAATTGACCGATACATAATAGTATGTCGTGCCAAAAAGACCAGAGCAATACGGATTGTGCAAATGAAGAAAGATGATCGCAGGATTTTCGGGACCGTGCTGGGCGTCATCCTTGCCCTGCTTCTGGCAAAAACTTTCCTGGTCGATCTTGCCGAGGTACAAGGCAAATCGATGCTTCCTGGCTTGGGGCAAGGAGATATCGTGCTGGTCTTCAAGGCAGCCTATGGCCTCCGGAACCCTGCAGGCGGGTACTTCGCGCTATGGCGCATGCCGAAAAACAGGGATGTCGTGATCGCTTTCAAGCCCGGCACGAACAAGACAGTCATCAAGCGGGCCTGGATCCAGGAACCAGTGCGCCGGAGCCAGGATACATCCATCTTCCTCCTGGGCGACAACAATTTCGAATCAGTGGACTCAAGGGACTTTGGCCCCGTGCCGATGTCTAATATACTGGGCAAGGTGCTAGGTCTTCCTCATATTCACGCCGGCCGGGAAAGAAAATGAGCAGGAAAAATGGCAGATTAGTCGCATTTGCAGCCGTACTGGCGGTGTTTGCAGGATTCATCCTGGCACGCTATCTTCAGCTTGCATTGGCGCACGACGACAGGACCTACGCCTCCGAGGAGATAGAAGGGGAACGGGGCGAAATCCTCGACAGAAACGGGCGGGTACTTGCCATGGATATCCCCAAATACAATGTGTCGATATGGAGACCCAATACCAGGCCGGAAGTCTTCAAGGCAGAAATCGCCGAGCTTTCGAAAATCCTCGGTGTTCCTGCCGATGAAATCACCGCGAAATACATGGATGGAACGCAAAACTACTTCTACCTTGGCAAGCGATATTCGGCCGACCAGGTACAGCCGATCAAGGATGGGCAGAAGGCCGGCAGGTTCAAGGGAGTCCAGATCGATGAGATATCGGGACGTCTTTATCCTGAGGGCGAGCTGGGGTCCCATCTCATCGGATTCACTGGCGAAGGAAACAAAGGCCTCGATGGAATCGAGATAAAATACGACGAAGACCTCAGTCCGAAACCACGGAAAGCCAGGGTGACCCCGGAGTACTCGACCATCTCCACGCAGAAGATGCCAAAAGGCAACACCGTCACCCTGACCATCGACGCGAATCTCCAGTTCATGCTCGAGGAAATAGCGCGCAAGGCCCAGGTCGAGAACAAAGCTGATAACGTGATCGGCCTCGCCATGGATGTACAGTCGGGGGAAATCCTCGCCTATGTCGCCGAGCCTGGCTTCAACCTGAATAATTACATGGACTTCGACACTAAAACCCGGCAGGACCTGATAAGTCTTTCGTCCTATGAGCCAGGGTCGGTATTCAAGATATTCTCGATGGCTTCGATCCTCGATACCGGCGGTATCACACCTGATACCATGTTCGATTGCGACGGTGCCTACAGGAAGACCCTGCCAAATGGCGAGAAGATCGTCATCAAGGATCTCGGCGTCTATGGCAAGCAAAACATGGCTGGGATCCTTGCACATAGCAGCAATGCGGGCGTCGGATACGCTTCCGACAGGATTTCGGAGATTGATCTGTATGAACGCCTGAAATCCTTCGGATTCGGTTCCAAAACAGGCATAGGGCTCTCTGGCGAGAGCGCTGGATCACTCAGGCCGCCGGAAAAGTGGTCGGCGCGCTCGAAACCGACAATCGCCATTGGCCAGGAAGTGATGGTGACCGCGCTGCAGATGATCACGGCGGCATCGGCCGTAGCCAACGGGGGCATCCTCATGAAGCCTGTCACCGTGAAGCAGATCGAGACCGCCGATGGAGAAATCGTCTATTCGCACGAGCCCCAGGAAGTCCGCAGAGTGGTTTCCCAGGAGACTGCGAAGCAGATGCTGACTGCGCTGGAGACTGTCTCCAGCATGGAAGGAACCGGGTGGCGAGCCAAGGTCAAGGACCTGCGCATGGGAGTCAAGACCGGCACAGCCCAGATGATCGATCCAAAGACGAGGGCATACTCCGATACCGATTACATCGCGAGCACGCTGGCTGTCTTCCCGATCGAAGCCCCCAAGATCGCGCTCTATATCGTCATCATCAAGCCCAAAGGCGCGTCCTACCTGGGCGGCCAAATAGCTGCGCCAGTCCTTCGCGAAGCGACGGAAGCCGTGCTTTCCTGCATAGACATCGAAAGGGGCAAGTCGCCGCTCATCACACATGGCAATGCCATCAGCCTGCCGAAAGCAAAGGAAGCCGTCATAGGCACCCTCATGCCCGACCTGACAGGCTATCCAAAGCAGGCCCTGCTGCCGCTCCTCGAGCGGAAGGATATCAGCGTGACGATAGCGGGCGAAGGTTACGTAAAATCCCAATCGCCCGAGCCGGGCACGGCAATAGTGCAGGGGATGGCGATCAAGCTCATCCTGGATGAATAAGAAAGGCCTTGCATTCACCTGCTTGTATTCATATATGATGCTTGCGATGCTTGACGGTCAAAGGTGGACAAATGGACAGGAATACCGCAATTGAACTATGGAGGACTTACAACAGCGAGGATTCGCTCTTCAGGCATGCCCTGGAGGTGGAAGCCGCAATGAGGCATTTCGCCAGGCGCAATGGCGAAGATGAGGAATACTGGGGTAACGTGGGACTCCTCCATGACATCGATTATCAAAGCTTCCCCGAAGAGCATCTGCAGCATGCGCGCCAGATGCTGGAAAAGGCCGGTCTGGACGAAGCTTTCATCCATGCTGTCGAAAGCCATGGCTGGGAACTTTGCTCGGTCGTAGAGCCTTCCTGCATAATGGAGAAGGTGCTGTACACCGTTGATGAACTGACCGGGTTCATCACAGCCTGCGCCTACGTGAGGCCATCGCGCAGCGTACTCGATCTCGAAGTCAAATCGGTACGGAAGAAATGGGGAACTGCGGCCTTTGCCGCAGGCGTGAGGCGGGATGTCATCGAAAAAGGTGCGGCCATGATGGGACTACAGTTGGACGAGGTCATCAGCGAGACGATCCTGGCCTTGCGCGGCGTAGCTCCCGAAATCGGGCTGCAGGGGAATATCGCCACGCAGGATGGATGTCCTTGAGTTGACCATGTCCAGGTTTGGCTATACATTTTCTTTGGTTCTTCGCAGCAACTCTCTTGAACAGGCGGTCTGGCAATGCTTGAAAAGATATCCGGGAAATTCACGGACATATTTCGCGATATAAGCGGAAAATCGACCATAACCGAAAAGAATATCGATGATGCGGTAGAAAAGATTAAGATGGCCCTTCTCGAGGCGGACGTGAATATCCGCGTCGTGCGGAGATTCATCAATTCAACCATCGAGGAAGCCAAGGGCGAGAAGGTTCTGCGTTCCGTCAGCCCCAGCCAGCAGTTCATCAAGATCGTCCATGACAAGATGGTCGCCCTGCTGGGGGATGAGAAGCAGGATCTCGAACTTAAAGGGCCCGACACACAGAGTGTCATTCTCCTCCTGGGGCTCCAGGGTTCGGGGAAAACTACCACCGCTGCAAAGCTGGCTTATTACCTCAGAAGCAAAGGGCGGAAGGTCATGCTTGTGGCGTGCGATCTCGTGCGCCCCGCCGCCATCGAGCAGCTCGTCGTGCTCGGCGGCCAAGTCGGCGTCACCGTCTATTCCGAAGAGACAAAGGACCCCGTTCGCGTCGCCCAAGGAGCCCTCGCCCGTGCAAAGCGCGAGTCATTCGACACCGTCATCGTCGATACGGCGGGGCGCCTCCAGATCGATGACGCCCTCATGGACGAACTCGCCCGTGTCAAGAACGCCATCAAGCCTATCGAGTCCCTGCTCGTGGCCGACGCCATGACCGGTCAGGCCGCCGTGGACATAGCCAAAACATTCGATGAAAAAATCGGCATCACTGGCGTCATCCTGAGCAAGTTCGATTCGGACACCCGTGGCGGCGCAGCTCTTTCCCTGAAATCGGTCACCGGCAAAGCTATCAAGTTCGTGGGCACCTCCGAGCGCCCGGACGGACTCGAGCCCTTCCATCCAGACCGCATGGCTTCACGCATACTGGGTATGGGCGACATCGTCTCCCTCGTGGAGAAGGCGCAGGATGTCTACGATGAAAATGAAGCCGAAGCCCTTGAGAGGAAACTCGCCCAGGAGAGCTTCACGCTCGGGGATTATCTCGAGCAATTGCAGAAGATGAAGAAAATGGGATCGACGAAATCCATCATCGACATGATCCCCGGCCTCGCCGGCCAGGTAGACGAGGACCAGATCGATCAGGCAGCGCTCAAGGGGGAGGAGGCCATCCTCCGCTCGATGACAAAAAAGGAGAGGCAGAATCATCTCATCATCGGCCCCTCGCGGCGCACTCGCATAGCCCGCGGATCCGGAACTTCGGTTTCCGATGTGAACCGGCTCCTCAAGAAATTCGAGAAATCGCGCGCTATGATGAAAAAGATGGTGAAAAACAAAGGTGCCATGGCAAAGCTCATGGCTGGGCAGAACCAGCCGCGCTGATATTCGTATTCTAATGGGGCTTTACATTGCGCAGCCGCTTCTGTATAATGCCGTCACTATTGCCTGTGGAGTCCAATTATGTCCAGAGTATGCGAAATTTGTGGAAAAGGTCCATTGTTCGGGAACAAAGTTTCCCACGCCAAAAATAGAACCAGAAGGACGTGGCTTCCCAACCTCATCGAGATTCGGACGAAGACCAATGGGACGGTAAAGAGTGTCAAAGTCTGCGCCAAGTGTCTCAAGGCCGGTAAAGTCGAGAAGTATGTCTGAGCCTGGCGGAAGCCGGATTCGGAATTCCAATCCTTAGGCCATTTACTGGTTCGATTTCCAGGAGCCGCCCATGAGGCTTTCAAGGGCGGCTCTAATTTTTTTTAGTCAATTCCGGGTTTCAAGGTTCTCCCTGCATGTGACGATATTCTGGAATAGCACAAGGCATCTGCCTCAGGGGATCCAATGAAAATCAGCAAGTCCGGGGCCATCGTTCTGGCCATCGTCATCATCATGCTTTCAGCAGCCAGCTCGGCCTCCGCCGCTGACAATACACCCTACCGCCTCTTCCCTTCACTTCTCATGAAAGCCTCTCTCTCCCATATGCCGCAGACAGTCGAGCGGCAGCCGCAACCCGGTCAGTACCTTTTTTCCTCGGATAGGATTCCTCTTCTGGCGAACAATAGCGTCGTGGCCTTCTACGGCCATCCCTCCTCCAAACAGATGGGCATCCTCGGCCTCTTCCCCAAGGAGGAGATTGCACGGCAGGTCAAGGACCTCGCCCGACGCTATGATGCGGTCAATGGCCCCGACGGGGTAGTGCCGGCCTTCTACATCATCTACGGCACCTGCTGGCCGAAAGGGGAAATCGGCTATCTCGACGATTCAGTGCTCGAACAGTACATCAGTTATGCACAATCCCAGGGAATGATCGTTTTCGTCGATCACCAGATCGGCAAGTATTCGGTTCGCGAATCGATGGAGAAGATCCTTCCCTTCCTGCGCTACCCCAATGTCCACCTGGCCATCGATCCGGAATGGCGGACACTCAATCCAATGAAGGAAATTGGATCCATCACGGCAGCCGAGCTCAACGAAGCCCAGAAAATCATGCAGGACTACATCATCGAGCACAAGATTCCCGGCATCCGCATGCTTGTCGTGCACCAGTTCCACGAGAAGATGATCTCGGAGCGTTCCCAGGTGAAGGCCAACTTCGACCGGGTACTCCTCGTCCATACCGCTGATGGTTTCGGCAGCCCGGCGCTGAAGCGCAACACCTATGCAATGAATTCGCGCGCGGGGAACATTCCGGTCAAAGGTTTCAAGCTTTTCTTCAAGTCGGATTTTCCTCTCGCCGGTTATGATACCCCCCTCCTTTCCCCGGAGGAAGTAATGGCCCTCGAACCGAGACCAAGCCTCATTATCTATCAATAATCCCCTTTTTCTGCCGATATTCTTGAATAGTTGTTTCAATGGAACTGTGATATCTAACTATGCAAGATCGAGTGATTAAGGGGGGACCCATGTCCTTTTTCAAGAATAAACTTTTCGCAATCGTCGGCCTGCTTCTGGCATGCTCACCGGCTGCATTCGCTTACGATCCGCCCAAAGGAGGCATCTTCCTCCCCTCGATCTATTCCCCATGGAGCCTCGCCACTTCGGCGACGGTGACGGGAGGCGATTCCCCGTGGGCTTCGCTCATGAATCCTTCCGCCCTGGCAGGGACCGAACTTTACCAGATAGAAGTGGACTATACGGGAATCACTGATTTCGGAACGGGGACGCAGGGCTGGGGTTCGGCGGCCAGCATCGCCTTTGCCAGCCCCGTACCCTATGGCGTCTGGGGTACGAGCCTTCAGTTCCTCACGGTGCCTTCGACCATGACCAGCATGCCGCTTGGCACCGTCGGGACCTTCAATGCAAGCTTCGCAAAGGACTTGTTGCCAAACCTACACCTGGGCACCGCCCTCCATGTCAGCCTCGGCAGCAACGGGAATTCGGGCTGGGGCTTGGGTTTCGATGTGGGCTTGACCCATTTCCTTGGAGACCTCGGTGCCTTCAAGGATGCGCGTTGGGGAATAGCGCTGCTCAACGCTGGCAAGGGATATGAAACTTCGCCGTTGCCCTCCGGCATCCTCGGCGGCTCAGCTTCGGCCTATCCTTCGGCTTTCACCCTGGGGCTGGGAATCAGGGGATATCTCATTCAGAGTTACAACTGGAACCTCGATACCGCGCTCGACCTTTGGACTCCCGGTTTCGAAGACCTGAATGGTTCGGTCTCGATAGGCCTTGATTACCGCCACCTCGCTTCCCTGCGGGTCGGCTGGTCTGCCGGCTACCAGGACATCAATGCCAACAGCGGAAGAAGCCTCATCCCCTCGGTCGGCCTTTCCGGCACGATTCCGCTTGACAAGGGGCCGGCAGCCCAGGGCAGGCAAAGTCCCGATGCGAGCCTCAGCCCCTCGGTGGCCGTCGCGCCCCTGTATGATTCGCTGTACGCCACAAGTGCAGGCGTCAACCTGAAATACGGAGTCGAGGACAAGACCCCGCCCGTCATCAATGTGAAGCTGCCAGTGCCTTTCCGCGGCATAGC
>JAJFUL010000347.1 GCA_021372425.1 Spirochaetaceae bacterium | reverse complement strand
GGCAAAGTCGTCGTCATGGCCCAGTCCCGCTACGAATATGTCGATGTATCGCGCATCTTCATCTCGCCCCGTCGCCGGCTTTTCCAGAGTTTCGCCTGGTCGCAGGCCTATCTTTTTGGCGTGGCGCGCAGGGGCAGCACTTCGAAGATGTCCTACCGGGCTGCTTCGGGACGCAAGGGCCTCGAGCTGCTGGCGGAACTTGAAGTGCAGATGCCCGAACTCGTCCAGGAACTAACCGATATCCTCAATGCCGAGAAGATGGAGCCCGGTGAGTATGATGTTATCCTCGACCCCGACATGGCGGGCACGCTTGCGCACGAAGCCTTTGGCCACGGCGTCGAGACCGACATGTTCTTCAAGGGAAGAGCAAAGGCTGTCGAATACCTTGGCAAGCGCGTCGGTTCGGACCTAGTAACAATGTATGACGGTGCCGAGGGCGTCGACCAGACCGGGTCCTTTCTTTTCGATGACGAGGGCACACGCGGAACAAAGACTATGGTCATCGACCATGGCATCCTGAAGGGAGGCATTTCCGACAGCCTGTCGGCGCTCGCGCTCAAGCTTCCTTTCACCGGCAACGGCCGCCGCGAGGCTTTCTCGCACAAAGCCTATGCCCGCATGACAAACACCTACTTCGCTCCCGGCTCCTCGACCTACGACGAGATGATCGCCTCGGTAAAGCATGGCTGGAAGCTCTCGCGCCTCAACGCCGGCATGGAAGACCCGCGCAACTGGGGCATCCAGCTGCTCTGCATGGTTGGCCGCGAGATTGTCGACGGCAAATTCTCGGGCCGCATCGCCAGCCCTGTCGTCTGCTCCGGCTACGTGCCGGATGTACTTTCGGCGATCAGCATGGTCTCGGGCGATTTTGAGCTCGGCGGTTCTGGCGCCTGCGGCAAGGGTCACAAAGAATACGTCAAAGTCTCATCGGGTGGTCCCTACATCAAGACAAGAATGAGGTTGGCATGATGAAAGACACGATAAAAGATACAATGAAAAATACGATTCTGGCCGCGATAGAAGCGTTCAACAGCGAAAATGGCAGCAATGGCGGCGTCAAAATTGCGGATTGGCGCCTGGTCGAGACCGTCATCTCCCGTGAGGAGCGCTATTTCATCCATGAAGCCATGGAGCAGGCCCGTTCCGTCGATACGGCCAGCTATTCCCTGGCGGTCTACGTCGATTCGGAAACGGATGGCCGGAAGTTCCGGGGCGATGCCACCGTCTCCATCCAGCCCAGCTGCTCGCCGGAGGATGTTGCTGCGAAAGTCCGTCAGGCGGCATTCGCAGCCTCCAAATCGAAGAACCCCTGGTTCGAGCTTCCCGGCGCTGCCGCGGCGAAGGTCGAACTGCCCCGCTCCGGCTTCGAGGCTCTTTCCGATGCCACGCGTGCTGCAACCGTCCGCGACGCCCTGTATGCGCCCGAAAAATCGGCCGCGTCCGCTTTGCTGTCCCCTGCTTCGCCTGTCTCACGCATCAACGCGCTCGAACTTTTCCTCACACATGAGCGGAAAAGTTTCCAGAATTCCCGCGGCGCAGCTTTTACGTCCCAGGGATGGCACGGCTATTCGGAGTTCGTGCTGGAGGCCAAAGCAGCGGGCGGCCCTGTCGAGCTGTTCGACGACATCGCCTTCTCCGACCTGGATGTACAGCGACTTTCTGCGGCGACGGGCACGCGGCTCGAACAGGTCCGCGATCGTGCGGTCGCCACTCCCCTGCCTGACCTCAAGGACATTCCTGTGATCCTGCGCGGCAAGGAAGCGGAAGATTTTTTCGGCTGGTTCTTTTTCGGCGCCACTACAAGCGCCGTTTTCAGCAAAGCCTCTGCCTTCGAGTTGGGGGCCAATGTCCAACGCTCCGGCGATGGCGAAGCGGTGGCCGATCCTCTCGACCTGTGGGCAGAACCCATCCTGCAGGGCATTCCCGAATCAGACGCTTTCGATCCGGATGGATATCCCCTCGAGCGCGCGCTGGTTATTGAACAAGGCGTTCTGAAGGCCCTCGTCGGCTCAGTCCGCCATGCCGACTGGCTGGGTCAGCCCCGCAAAGGCAGCTTCCAGCTCTTCTCGGTCTCGCCTGGCCGAACCAGCCTCGCCGCGATGCACGCCGAACCCTACCTCGAGCCCGTGATGTTCTCCGATTTCCGCCTCGATAACGTGACCGGCTCATTCGGCGCCGAAATCCGCCTGGCCTACTATTTCGACGGGGAAAAGCGGATCCCTGTCACTGGCGGTTCGATTTCGGGTTCTGTGCCGGAACTCCGCGCAAGCATGCTGCGGAGCAAAGAGCGCGCCATCATGACCCGCGCCCTCTGCCCTGTCGCCATCAAGCTGAAAGGAATCTCCATTTCGGGAAATTAAGTTTGTGCTGCCAAGGCTGGCGCGGCGTAACGCTATTGCGCCGTGCCCGCTTTGGGGAGCAAGCATAAGAAAAGGGCGCGCCGGACTTTCCGGCGCGCCCTTTTCTTTTATTGCAATGTGCTCTTTCCGCCTATTTCAGCACCTTGAGCAGATCTTCCGTCCTGTCGGTCTGCTCCCAGGAGAAGCTGTCGCGCCCAAAGTGGCCATAGGCGGCGGTCCGCAGGTAGATTGGCCTTTTCAGCTGCAGCATCTCGATTATGCCGTGCGGCGAGAAATCGAATACCTTCTCGAGCGCCTTCTCAATCAACCGCTCGTCCACTTTGCCCGTGCCGAAGGTGTCTACCATAATGGAAACCGGCTGTGGAACGCCGATCGCGTAGGCAAGTTCGATCTCGCAACGATCCGCGAGTCCCGCAGCGACAATATTCTTCGCGGCGTAGCGCGCCATGTAGGAAGCCGAGCGGTCCACCTTCGACGGGTCCTTGCCAGAGAAAGAGCCGCCACCATGACGGCCCATGCCGCCGTAGCTGTCCACGATGATCTTGCGCCCGGTGAGCCCAGAGTCGCCCGCCGGCCCACCGATCACGAAGCGGCCAGTCGGATTAATGTAGTATTTAGTTTCAGCATCAAGCAATCCGGTGGGTTCAAGGACCGGTCTGATGACCTTTCAATCAGTGTCGAGCGAATCTCGTCATAGCTAAGTGTCGCGCCTGTGCTTGCCTTTTCGCCATGCTGCTGTGCCATGACAACCGTCGAGATGCGGACCGGCTTGTAGCCATCGTACTCGATCGTGACCTGACTCTTGCCATCGGGTCTCATCCAGGACACTTCCTTGGACTTCCGAACCTGAGCCGCTTTCTGCATGATTTTGTGCGCATACGTGATCGGTGCCGGCATGAGTTCGGGTGTCTCGTTGCAGGCGAAGCCGAACATCATTCCCTGGTCGCCCGCGCCCTGCTGGCCCTCGAACTCCTTGAGCCCATGGCCATCCACGCCTTGCGCGATATCCGGCGACTGCGGATGAATGGCGTTGAGCACAGCCATTGAGGCGTAATCGAGGCCGTATGCCGCATTGTTGTAGCCGATTCCCTTGACCACATAGCGCGCCACTTTCTGAATGTCGACATAGGTGCTGGTGGTAATTTCGCCGCCGACCAGCACGAGGCCTGTTGTAGCGAAGCATTCGCAGGCGACGCGGCTCTCCGGATCGTCCTTGAGGCATGCATCCAGGACGGCATCGGAGATTTGGTCGCAGACCTTGTCGGGATGTCCTTCGGATACAGATTCTGAAGTGAATGGCCTTAGGGGTTTTTTCATTATTGACCCTCTTTAGCTGGAATTTCTTACCCGCCCGCAATTCGGTCAACTCGGCGGGACCAATTCTTGATGGAAAACTTCCCGGAATTGGTTTTTTCTATTCCTTTGCGAAGAAATTTATTGCCGATTCCTGAAATAGTCAAGAAAGACACTTGGTAACTCCGATACTTGAGATATGGAAAGAAGGTCGTCGTTCCACCCTTTGCCTCCGCCTGAGCGCATCGTTCCGCACGTCGCGAACAAGCCTTTTGACATCAGGCTGATGCCGCTTCTCGTTTTGGCCCTTGGGGCGCTTTTCCTGCCAGGCCGCCTGTCCGCTCAACCCGACATACCGCCCATCCTCAGCTTCTCCCCCGCCAGTACCAGGGAAAGTCTCGTCGCGGCGGCGAAATCGCATATAGGAACGCCCTACC
>JAJFUL010000341.1 GCA_021372425.1 Spirochaetaceae bacterium | reverse complement strand
CCGAGCTTGCCGCGCAGGGCTTTCTCGTCACTTTCGGCATAAGGCCACAGTATGCTGAAACCGGCTACGGCTACATTGAGGCCGAGAGCGAGGATGTCCGGTCGTTCCGGGAAAAGCCCGACAGGCCGACGGCGGAAGCTTATGTCGCCTCGGGCCGTTATTTCTGGAACAGCGGTATGTTTGTGTTCGGCGCAGGGACCTTTCTGGACGAACTTGCCCTGCATTCGCCTGAGGTTTTCGGTGCAGTCGCCCGTGCATACGGGTGTGCGAACCAAGGCGCCCTGCTTTGCCCGGCGCTCGATGATATGATGGCTATTCCCAGCATATCAATCGATTATGCGGTCATGGAAAAGAGCAGGCGCGTAAAAGTAGTGCCCTGCGATCCCGGATGGAGCGACCTGGGGAGTTTCGACGCCTTGTATGACGAGGCCATTTCCGGGAACTCCGGTGGTTCCAGTGACTCCGGCAACGCGGTACTTTCCGAAGAAGCCATGCTTATCGATACCTGTCGGTGCCTTGTCGTGGGCGGGGGGAAACCCATAGTGCTCGACGGAGTTGAGGATCTGATCGTTGTAGACACCGATGCGGCCATTCTGGTGATGCGCCGAGGCCAGAGCCAGAAGGTACGCGACGTACTCAAGGCGGTCGCCGACAAAAGGCCGGATCTTTTATGAGCCGCATGAGGCGCGGGCGGCAAGCCGCCCAGTCTTCAGGCAGCACGAGGAGGATATCATGGCAATGAACAAGCATGACAAAATATACCTTGCCGGGCATCGCGGCCTTGTGGGCTCGGCGATACAGAGGTGCCTTGAGGCAGGCGGTTACGACAATATCGTCGTGCGGAGCCATGCCGAACTTGACCTCACTTGCCAGGCTGAAGTCGAGGAATTCTTCGATAGGGAAAAGCCGGGCTACGTGTTTCTGGCGGCCGCCAAAGTGGGCGGAATCGGGGCAAACTCCCAAAATCCCGCTGAATTCTTCTATCAGAACATGTCGATTGCGCTCAATGTGATCAATGCTTCCTGGAAGAGTGGCGTAAAAAAGCTCCTCAACCTTGGCTCCTCGTGCATTTACCCCAAGATGGCCCCCCAGCCACTGAAGGAAGAGTATCTGCTCACCGGGCCATTGGAGCCGACGAACGAGGCCTACGCCATTGCGAAAATAGCGGCAATCAAGATGTGTGCGTACTACAACAAAGAATATGGTACGAACTATATATCATTGATGCCGACAAACTTATACGGCCCAGGCGACAACTACAACCTCTTTACCTCCCATGTGCTTCCGGCTATGATACGAAAGATCTATGAAGCCAAGACAAGCGGAAAGCCGGTAGTGCTCTGGGGCGATGGAAGCCCCTGGCGGGAATTCCTGCATGCCGACGACCTGGCGAAAGCGGCCGTCATGCTCATGGAGCGGTACGATTACGAAGATATCGGGGAACTCATAAACATAGGGTCTGGACAGGAGCTTACCATCAGACAGCTCGCGGAGCTGATCGCCGAAGTGGAAGGATTTCGCGGCGAAATCCTCTGGGATACCAGCAAGCCCAATGGCACGCCAAGGAAGCTTCTTGATTCCTCGCGCCTTTTTGCGCTTGGATGGAGACCGAAGGTAAACCTTCGCGAGGGCATTGAACGTTCATACCAGGAATTTTTATCATTCAGTGTGGAGAATCAATAACAATGGCAGCAACGGATAATGAAGAGTGGGACGTAGTCATAAGCGCCAAAAGGAAACGCCTGGGTTTTGATTTCAAGGAACTCAGGCAATACAAGGATCTCGTCAAACTGATGATCCGCCGGGAGTTTGTGTCCGTCTACAAGCAGACGATTTTCGGCCCCCTGTGGTTTGTGCTCCAGCCGCTCATGTCGACATTCTTGTACATGTTCGTATTTGGCAACATTGCGCAGATGGGGACCGACGGCATTCCCCAGCCGCTGTTCTATTTCTCGGGAACGATGCTCTGGACATTTTTCGCCACGACCCTGCAGAAATGTTCCGACACTTTTGTCAATAATTCCGGGCTCTTTGGGAAGGTTTATTTCCCGCGCTTTACCATGCCCATCACGTACATGGTCAATGCCTTTTTCACGCTCTGCATCCAGTTCGCCGTCATGATGATCTTTTACGTTTACTACTTCCTGAATGGTTTCCACTTCACGCCGACATGGTGGATTGTCGCCACGCCGCTCTATATCTTTCAGTTGGCGCTTCTGGGAATGGGTTTCGGCATCATGATCTCCGCGCTCACGACGAAGTACCGTGATCTTCGCAATCTTGTCAGCTTTGGCCTTTCCCTTCTGATGTATGCCACGCCGGTAGTCTATCCCATATCGAGTGTACCCATAAAGTGGAAACTGCTGTTCCAGCTCAACCCAGTTACGCCGATCATCGAAATGTTCAGGTTCTCTTTCTTTGGAAGTGGTAACTATGATATTAAGATGTGGATATACAGCCTTGTTGTATCCGTAGTTGTGTTTTTGATAGGCCTCATGACATTCAATCACAACGAGCAGACATTCATCGATGTAGTTTGAGGCGTTGGATGAACACTATGGTCAAAGTTGAAAATCTTTCCAAGGAATATCGTCTGGGTGTCATAGGCAATGGAAGTCTCTGGAAGGATATCCAGAGTTGGAATGCCAAGCTCCAGGGCAAGCCTGATCCCTGGACGCGGATAAATGAAGAGTCGCGCATCGGCAGGCGCGATCGTTTCTGGGCCCTCAAAGACGTGAGTTTCGAAGTACAGCAGGGCGAACGGCTCGGCATCATCGGCCGCAACGGAGCGGGTAAATCGACCCTCCTTAAGATCCTTTCGCAGATAACGACTCCTACCAAAGGGACCGTGAAAATACGCGGGCGTGTCGGGAGCCTGCTTGAAGTTGGTACCGGCTTTCATCCTGACTTGACGGGCAGGGAGAATGTCTATCTCAACGGTGCGATATTGGGAATGAAAAAAGGAGAAATAGATCGGAACTTCGACGAAATCGTGGCCTTCTCCGAGATTGAGCCTGAGTTTATCGATACTCCCGTAAAACGGTATTCCAGCGGGATGTATGTGCGGCTTGCATTTGCGGTTGCCGCTTTTCTAAGTTCAGAGATTTTAATTGCCGACGAAGTACTTGCAGTGGGAGACATTAAATTCCAGGAAAAATGTATTGGAAAAATGAGAGACGTGAGTGAAAATGATGGTCGGACAATACTGTTTGTAAGTCATAATATAGGAGCTGTAAGGCAGCTCTGCCAAACAGGTATACTTTTGGAGCATGGTCAAATACGGGAATACGGAGATGTAGGGATGGTACTGCAGGCTTATGAGACATCTCTTAGGGGATGAGGAACACATGAAGATTCTTTTTGACATGAGAGTGGTTCAATTTGCCCAGAACCGGGGAATAGGAAATTACTCGATAAACCTTATCGAAACGCTTGTCAAAAATAATCCTGAAATTGAATCTGAATATCTGATTGATACCGATTTGGCCACACTACCGTCCAACGTCCCTGCCGCCAGGCTTGTGTTTCTTGATCGTCTTGAGTATCTGGATCGGACCTATGATGTGTTTTTCAATATGGGCTTTTTTTCAGTATTGAAAATCGAGGACATGGGCTCGTATATTGTACCTGCCGAAATACGGCAGCGATCCAGACTCGTCGTGGGCATAGTATATGATTTGATCCCTTTGGTATTTAAAGAGCATTATTTGTTGGATGAAACGGTAAAAAGGCGCTATCTTGCATGTCTGGAATCGGCCAACGCTATGGATCACCTGTTCTGTATCAGCCGGACGACCAAAGAGGACCTGCTGCGATATTCGCGGATTCATGACAATAGGGCAACGGTGATTAACGGCGCGGGAAAGACGTGCTCGGTCAGCTTGACGGTTGATTACGATTTTCAGATGCGGACAAATACCCTTGTATATATTGCGGGAGACGATTACAGAAAAAATCTTGTCGGGGCCGCGGAGTCGTTTGCGTTGGCATATTCACGACATAGAGTGCCTATCGATTCCCTTTTTTACATTGTTTGTAATGTCTCAGAAACGACGAAAAAATTAATATTGAAAGCTGTAAGAATCTACAGAGCCGAGGATCGCGTGGTGATACCAGGCTACCTTCCTGATGAAGTTTTATCGCCTCTCGTCCAATCCGCAAAAGCGACGGTCTTTCCTTCTTTATATGAAGGGCTTGGGATGCCGGTCCTTGAAAGCTATAGTTTGGGGACGCCTGTTTTCGCCGGCGACAACTCTTCCTTGCGCGAACTTACGCATCCAGACTGCCGCTTTGACGCATCGGACATCGAAGCGACGGCCTCTGCATATGTTGAAGCGCTGACGGATAAAACCCGGTGCGAAAACTCTGTGTTGTTCGGAGAAAAGATACTCTCTCGGTTTAGCTGGCGGATTGCTGGAGAAATAGTTTACCGGAAGATTTGTGACCTTCTGGTCGCCGAACAAAAGCTCGATCACTTCAATAAAGTGGCGATATGCACAAGCCTTCCCCCCGATGAAAATGGAGTCGCTGTTTTTACTGCCAATACGTTTGGGAAATATCCAGATAGGTATTGTTTTTTTTCTGCCTCGGAACGCTATCAGGCGATGGCCGAACTCAAGAGGCAAAACCCCGAAAACCCGGCGACGGTATTTCCCTTTGGCCATACTGTTTCTGACAAGTATCTTGCTGCGGCTAGGGCACAGCTTTATATCATCGGAAATAATGATTTTTCTGCGGCGGTATTGGAAGAAGCCGTGAAATGGAAGGACTCCCCGGTACCCAGGTATGCTTACTTCCACGATGGCAATAATACGATGGCCTTGTACCATTATTTGGGATCTGATTTTCATAAGATGAAGGTCCTGTTGTTGGCAGCTTACCCCGAAAGACGAGACGAGTTGATTGGCGCAAAGTCGATAGATGATATTTTTGACTACGATATTCCGTGTTTTTCCCCGATGCTTATGCTCACTCAAATCAACAAGGCCATTGTGACAACAGAAAAGTCGAGGGAACACCTGCTCGACGACGTGCGGGGGAAAATGAGAGTAAGCGTCGATATTCTGCCGCTGCCGATCGAAAGGGGCGTCGTCAATGTACCAAAACGATATTTTAATGACGATACGTTTGTCATTGGTCATTTTGGTTATCCTTCTCAATTTAAGCGGTTTGACCTTTTAGTCAAAGCCGTGCAAATTGCGAAAAAGAAGAGAAAATGCGCATTATTGCTCGCTGGATATGGAGATCTGGGGCGGGTAGTGGAAAACAGCAAGCTTGGCTCCGCGGTTCGTGTCGTCAGCGGACTTTCGCAGGAAGAATTGTACGCGGCGATGGCTGGCGCCGATGTCGCGGTACAGCTCCGATATCCATTTAAGGGAGAAAGCTTGGTCGTTATACACGAACTTCTAGGCCTCGGGAAGAGGATCATAACAACGCGCGGATTCATTGACTCAGACATATCCGATCTCATTATGGAGGTAGAGCCGACAATAAGCGCAGAAGCTTTGGCCAACGTGCTTCTCGGCCTTGATGCTGGCAAACAAGGCGAGCAGGAACGTGCGTCCCGCGCAGGGCAAAGAAGATCCAGCAGAGCGATAGTCAGCAAGTTTGAAACAATTCTGAATAGAGGTGAAAATGAAGGCGCTACTTAAACGGATTTATCGTGGTATTAAAACAATCCCCATAATTGGTGCAATCGCGCAAAAACTTGTCTCTGTCATACGTGCGCGGCGCAATTCCGCAATTCAGAAAGCCAGGAGAGCGGGACCTGCGGCCGCAGACATTCCGACCGTACAAAAGGGAGCCTTGGTGACGCAACTGAACAGTCTCGCGGACAGAATCGCCGTTCTGGAGCAAATCAAACCCGCGATGAACAATTATGTGGCATCATGGGCCGACACCGTTTCGCTTATGCGGCAGGAACAGGAAAAGCTTAAAGCGGAAGTTGGGCGTTTATCCGCGATTGTCGAAGCACAGAGCCGCGACGGTGGGGAAAAGTAAAAAATAAAAAATGAAAATATCGGTAATAATCAATACATACAATAGGGCGCCTTATTTGAAGCAAGCCCTCGAAGCCTTGCGATATCAAACCTACGGCGATTTTGAAGTCGTTGTGGTCAATGGACCATCCGCAGACGACACCGATTGTGTATTGAGCGAATTCGAGGGAGACATAAAAAACCGGAACTGCGCATCGCGAAACATCTCGACGTCCAGAAACATCGGCATTAAAGCGGCGCAAGGGGAAATTGTCGCTTTTCTGGACGATGACGCCGTACCAGACCAATTCTGGCTTGCGAATATTGCCTCAGGTTTCGAAAAGCACAATTGTTCGATTCTTGGTGGCTTTGTGTTTGATAATACTGGATTTAAATTTCAGGCCCGCTACATTTTGGTCGACAGACATGCGAACACCACCTACCTGGACGAAATACATGTCCCCCAACAAATGTTCTGCTTTCCTGGGACGCGGCAAGTTTTAGCACCAATGGGATGCAATGTCGCATTCAGGCGACGCGATCTGGTGGCCGCGGGCGGATTCGACGAACAATATGATTACTTTTTAGATGAGACCGACGTAGTCGTAAGAATGATCGATATGGGATTCACTGTGCGGATAGAGCCTTCGGTCATCGTTTACCACAGATTTGCTCCTAGCGGGATACGAAAAGAAAAATGGCCACTTAACTGGACGAGCATAGTCAAAAATAGATTGTATTATGTATGCGCGAACAACTTCGGAAAGATAAGTCTACAGGCTGCGGAAAAAGAAACGGAACAATTCGTCAGCGACATTGTGATCGAATCGAAAGCAAGACATGTCGCTGGCTCGCTCACGAAGGCCGAGGCGATTTCCTGCATCACCAGTGCTAAGGAAGGATTAGAGAAGGGAAAGGAAGACGCGACATCAAACCTGAGAAAGAGCGTTTGCTGGAGTGGATTTTTTCAAACTGAAGAGGCTTTTCTACCCTATCGGACTATTGTTCGGCAGCAATCACCACTTGTGCTGTGCCTTCTTTCGCCGGCTTATCCTCCGGCATCCACGGACGGAATTCCGCGGTATACGAAAATTCTGGCGGAGGGGCTGGCGCAACGCGGTTGTGTTGTACATGTAATAACGCTGGAGGGTACGTCAAACACCGTTGATTTTGAGAACGGTGTCTGGATTCACCGTATGGGCGAGAGTTGTGATGTGGGCCCCTGCCCCTATGCCGGTTTGCCCGCGCACATCTGGCAAGAAGTGGCGAAATACAAATCTGAAGTTGTGCGCATCAACGGGGTAGTTCATCGTGTCGATTTAGTACAGGGACCGATCTGGGATTTAGCTCCGCTGGACCTGTTGTTCAATAGCAGCTTTTCCACGGGCATATTTATGTGTACAAGTTTTGCCATAAAGAAAGAATTGGAGCCAGCCTGGTATAGGGCCAACAAAACCTTTGTCGACAAAATAATTACGTACGAAGGCTATATAATCAGAAACGCCAAGTTTTTGAACTTCGATTCGGAAGCGCTTTACAGCCTCTCTCTGAAGCTTTATGGCGATTCGTTGCGTAATATTCCACATCGTGTCATACATCTCGGAACACCAGACAAGGTAAGGCATGAGGCCCGCGCCAAGGGGAATGGAGAACTAAACATACTCTTTGTCGGCCGTTTGGA
>JAJFUL010000211.1 GCA_021372425.1 Spirochaetaceae bacterium | reverse complement strand
CGTTTGTGAGCTATGGAGGGTCTTCCCTCATCACGCTCTGCCTGGCTGTCGGGATCATTGAAAATGTGAGCATGCGCCGCTACGTCTTTCACATGCGATGAACGAGCGCTGTCGACACGGCTTCTCCAGCTTATCGGTCTTGGCGTCCTTCATTGTGCATATGCTGCGCATTGCTGTGACGCGCCCACCGAAACTTCACGGATTTCATTCCGCTCCACTGATCCGGAGGGTGTTGGCCTGCCTTCAGATCACGGTCGATAGTGCACGTTGCACCCGCGGCTTGGAATCATCCGTATATGCCGGATACTTGCGGCAAGGCACATTCGGCCCGATTCATTTGTGATTTATTTTACTTTTCCCTTGCGAACTCTATGAACTTGTGCTAACACCACGCCAAATGTGAAGATGCCGCACTGTTCCCGCGCTTGACATCGCCGCCCCAGCCAGGGGGGCGAAGGGGTGGCCGAGGCTGAGCAGCGGGTATTATAAATGGTTGTATTTGTTGGTATTTGGTGGAATGTTTTAGATTGAGGGAAGGGGAGCGATGATTGAGATTAATGTTACACTCTTAATCCAGATGGTGAGTTTCCTGGTCTTTCTATTCCTGATGAACCTCATCCTTTACCGTCCCATCCGCGCCATGCTGGCCCGCCGAAGTGCATTCATAGCAGAACAGCAGGGGGTGGTCGACAGCGCGGATGCCGGTGCTGTTGCTGTTTCGCAGGAGATCAGCACTAAGATCCAGCAAGCGCGCAAAGATGGACGACAGAAGATTCAGGACTTGAAGGCTGCGGCCTACGGTGAGGAGAAGGATCTTCTACAGAAGGCTGGAGGGCAGGCTGCGAAACAGATCCAGGACATGCGGGCCGAGATCGCGAAAGAGATCGGTGTGGCCCGTGATCAGTTGAGGGCTCAGGTTCAGTCCTTTTCGGTCGAATTGGCGAAGAAGATTTTGGGAAGGAGTTTTTAGATGCATGAGGGTAAGAGGGGGTGTGTGCAGATGAGAGTAGTGAGCCTTCTTCTCTTTGCGGGGATGCTCTTCCTTTTGCGGGGGGCCGCCTTCGCTTCTGAAGGAGGAGGGCACGGCGGAGGGCTGAACTGGTGGGACTTTTTCCTTAGACTTGGCAATTTCGTCATTCTTCTCGCAGTCCTTATAAAACTCCTGAAGAAGCCCATTGCCGGATTTTTCTCCAAGCGGCACGAAGACATCCAGAGTCTGCTGGCCGAGTTGGAGACCAAACGGCGGGAAGCGGAAAAGAAGAGTGCGGAATACAAGGCCAAGCTGACCGCTCTCGAGGATGAAACGAAGAAGATCGTGTCCGAGTTGATTGCCGAAGGTGAGGCAGAGAAGGCGAAGATCATCGCGGCCGCTCATGCTCAGGCGGAGTATCTGAAGCAACAGGCTCAGATCGCCATCCAGCAGGAGATCAAGGCAGCGAAGGAGAGCCTGCGAGGGGAGATTGCGGAACTTTCCGTGGCCGAGGCGGAGAAGATACTGCGTGAAAAACTCTTCGCCGATGACCAGGAGCGTCTGATCCGGGAATTCATGACGAAGGCGGTGGAGGCGAAGTGAAAAATCTAATCATAGCCAAACGTTATTCCAAGGCGCTGTTCAACCTGGGTCTGGAAGCGGGATTGGTTGAACGATACGGGCAGGAGATGGGTGCATTCATCACCCTCATGCGGGACTTTCCCGATTTGGCTGACGCCGTTCAGAATCCTTTGTATCCGGAGGCCACACGAGCGGCACTTTTCTTTGCCGTGGCGGAGAAAGTCGGTCTCTCGCCTGTTGTGAAGAGTTTCATCAACTTGCTCATTGAGAAAGGGCGTGTGCAGCATCTGGGCGAGATCGCCGAATACTACGATCGGCTGATCGATGAACACGACAACGTGGCGCGCGCTCAAGTGAGCACGGCCATCAAGCTGGGTAAGGAAGCTCTTGGGGACATCGAGCAGATGCTCGGAAAGATGACGGGAAAGAAGGTAGTCGTCGATTTCGAGATGGACCCCGGCCTCATTGGGGGCATACTGGTCAAGATCGGCGATTTGGTTTTGGATGGGAGCGTTAAGCGGGAATTGCTAAACTTTAAGGAATCTTTGAAGCGGGGTGCGTTAGGTTAATGGAAATCAGAGCAGAAGAAATCAGCCAAATTATCAGAGAGCAGATCAAGGACTACGAGAAGAAGGTTGAACTCAGCGAAACCGGTCGTGTGCTCTCCGTAGGCGATGGAATTGCCCGCGTTTACGGCGTGGAGAAGTGCATGTCCATGGAGCTGCTTGAGTTCCCTACCGAACAAGGACCGATCTACGGTTTGGCCCTCAACCTGGAAGAGGACAATGTCGGTGTCGCCATCATGGGCGATGATGTCCACATTAAGGAAGGGTCTGAAGTCAGGAGAACCGGGCGCATCGCATCCGTGCCCGTGGGTGATGCGGTTCTCGGCCGCGTCATCGATTCCGTCGGGAATCCTCTGGATGGCAAGGGCCCCATCGATGCCAAGGAATTTTCGCGCATCGAGGTCATCGCTCCCGGTGTTATCGCAAGACAGTCGGTGAACGAACCCATGTACACGGGGCTCAAGGCCATCGACGCCATGACCCCGGTCGGCCGCGGGCAGCG
>JAJFUL010000203.1 GCA_021372425.1 Spirochaetaceae bacterium | reverse complement strand
CGCGGTCTTTAAGGAATTTGTCGACCACAGGGCCGACATCGATGCCTCGCGCTTTGTGCATGACAAGGCCCGTGAGGCCTGCGGTCAGGATCTTGTCAGCGCTGCCATCGCTTAAGACCTTGCGCATCATGTCGAATGCGTCGGATATCTTCGCGCCGCCCAGGACATACACGCAAGGGCGTTTCGGATTGTCCATTACTGACTTCAGCGCCGTGTACTCGTCCATCAGCTGGAGGCCGGCGGCGGTCGGCAGCAGCTCCTGGAAGGCTACCATCGAAGGCGAATTCCTGTGGGCGGCCGCGAAGGCGTCATTCACATAGAGGTCGGCCAGGGGTGCAAGGCTCCTCACCAGCCATGTTTTCGTCATTTCCTGGGCCGAAAGCTTGACCACGGACTCGAAGGTCGATATTTCCTCGGCCAGGTAACGCAGGTTACCCAGAATGATCGCGGTACCGGGCTCCAGAGCCTTTACGGCGCTGATCGCCGCCGGTCCGCATACGTCGTCGATATACGCGATCCTCCGCCCTGTGAGCTGCGACAGAATCTCGTCATGTTCCTTGAGCGGGATGAGGTTTTGGTAATCGAGCGTGTCGCCCTGGTGGGCGATCAGCGCCACCTTTGCGCCCCCGTCGAGCAGGGCGAGCAGGCTGGGAATCGTCTTTTCGATCCGGTTCGTATTGACGATTTTCTTTGTCTTAGGATCGACGGGCGAATTGATATCGGGTCGGAATATGACCGTTTTCCCTTTCAGATCGAACGAGGAAATCGGCCGCATTTTCAGGCTGGGTCCATTCATGTCATGCCTCTTGGTCAATTGCGCCACTTGCCGATGCCAAGATACTTGTTGGTGAGCGAGGTGGCTTCGATCCGGTCTTCCTGCATCCGCATGCAGGCGCGGATCGCGTCCATGTTTTCGGGTATCACGACCGCTTCCTGCGGAACGTTGATGGCGAACATGACATCATTGCCGCTCATGACGATGGAGTCTCTCCATGCGGCAATCTCGTACATGTCGCCGCGCGGGTTGCCCAGATCGCGCGCGTAGCGGAACAGGCTCGCGTTGCCAAGGAAGCCTTCGTCGAGCGAAACCATGCGGATGCGCGGGTGCGCCCCGAGCAGGTCCATGGTGCTTTCGATGCTTAAGGTTTTTTTCGGCGTCGCCACGACGGTTATAATATGGCCATGCGTGACAGGCGTGTGGATCAAGATGCCGGTCGCCTGGACATGCGGCATGATGGTCATCAGATCGAGCGCCTGGTGGCTAGGTGCATGCTCAACCTGGAGCGCGTTCGTGAGGCCCCGGTGGTAGTCGCCCGGATCCGCGACGCGGCGGATGATGGTGATTGCCACTTTCTCGACGCCGACAGCCCTGTCGAGGCAGTCAACCGCGCGGATGAGGCCGGTAGTGTTGCAGCTCGTCAGCTTGAGGAACTGCGCGCCGAGGCCTTTTTCGTAATTTGCGTAGCCATGGAAGAAGACATCGGCCACGGAATCTTTCTCGCCGCCCTGGAAGATGGCTTTGATATCGTATTTCTTGTAGAGTTCCTTGTTTTTTGCGCCGATGCCCGCACTGGTGGCATCGAGCATGACGTCGACATTCTGGACCAGGTCCTCCAAGGTTCCGGAAATCGGAATGCCTGCCTTGTCCAGGTCTTCCCGCTTATCGGGAGCCGCCGTATAGAACTTGTACGGCATTCCCTTCTCGCGAAGCGCGCGTACGGAGAGAGTGGGCGCGACATCGGCCACTCCCGCGAGCTCCATGTCTCCCTGCAGCGAAACACCGTCGGCCAAACGCTGGCCGATGACACCATATCCTGCAACGCCAACTCTTACTTTTGCCATTTCATTGCTCCTTTCTGGCCTGAAAATTTCAGATACCGGCCTTGTCCCTGATGTAGCTGCGCGCCTTGATGGCATACTCGAGGGGATTGGCTTTTGCAGGGTCCTGTTCGGCCTCGACGACCCACCAGCCTCTGTAGCCGGCTTTTTTCAGTGTATCGAACACGGGCGTGAAGTCAATCGCGCCATCGCCGGGCACCGTGAAAGCGCCTGATTTGACTGCCTGCAGGAAGCTCCATTTCTCTTTCTTTGCGCGCGCGACGACATCGGGCCTGACGTCCTTGAGGTGTACGTGCTTGATGCGCGGCGCCCATTTTTTCAACACGGCGATGTGATCTTCCCCGGAGAATACAAGGTGGCCGGTGTCGTAGAGCAGGTCGCAGAGGCCAGGCTCGGTCATTTCCATGAGGGTGTCGATCTCTTCCGCTGTCTGAATTCCCGTACCCATGTGATGATGGTAGGTCAACTGCATGCCTTTCTCCTGCGCAAGCTGGCCAAGGCGGTTGAGACCGTCGGCGACCATCTTCCACTGGTCCTTCGTATAGGTTGGCTTGGCATCGAAGATGGGCAGCGGCTTGCCTTGTATGGAATTGCCCTGCTCGGCAGCGCCGATGACCCTGGCACCGACTTCGTAGAGGAAGTCCCTGTGCGCGATGAATTCCCTTTCCACTTCCTTAAGCGGTTTCGTGGTGAGGAAAGACGAGAACCAGGCGTTGCAGATTGTGAGTCCACGCAATTTGAGTGCTTTGTTGAGGACGGCCGGGTCCTTGGGGTACTTGTTGCCGACTTCGCTTCCCTGGAAGCCCGCGAGCGCCATTTCGCTGACGCACTGCTCAAATGGTATTTCTCCGCCCAATTCGGGAAGATCATCATTGGTCCATCCGATTGGCGCAATTGCGAGTCTGATTGTGCTCATACCCTTTCCTCCTTCAGTATTTCCTTGCCTTGGCGATTTCTTCTTTCATCGCGCGGGCTGCCTGCTCGACCTTGGGATTGTCCGAGACCTCGGCGGTACCTACTCGCCACCATGATTCATAGTTGCCAGTCATCGATTTCGGAGTCACCTTGGCATCGATGACGACTGGGCGGTCAGCCCTTAGCGCACGACGCACGGCGCGCCTGAATTCATCGACATTGCCCGCCCTGAGGCCGATGGCACCCCAGCTTTGGGCGTTCGCGGCGAAGTCGACAGCGACCTTTGGTCCCGATAGTTGACCGGTTTCAGGGTCGCGCTTTCTCCATTCGTTGGCAAAGTGGTTGATCCCCTGGCTCCCCTGGAGGTTGTCGATACACTGAAAACCGGAATTGTCGAGCACGACCACGATGATTTTTCTGCCTTCCTGGACGGCAGTGAGCAATTCGGTGTGAAGCATTGTATAGGCGCCGTCACCGACAATAGCCACTACTTCCCTGTCGGGAGCGGCTATCTTTGCGCCGAGTGCCGCGGCTATTTCGTAGCCCATGCAGGAGAAGCCGTACTCCATGTGATAGGTACCGGGCACGCGCGTGCGCCACGTCCTCTGCATGTCGCTGGGGATCGAGCCGGAACCGGAAACGACGATGGCACTGTGCGGCAGAAGCTTGTCGTTGAGTTCGCCGATAGCCCTGATCTGCGAAAGACCGTTGGGGTCCTCCTGCGAATAGAGCGAGTCTACTTCGGCTTTCCAGAGAGCGCGTTCGCGCTCGATTTCATCGCCCCAGGCCGAGTGGTAGCCTTTTGCGCCCAGGTTTCTGGACAAAGCGGCGAGGGTCAGCTTGGCGTCGGCGATGATCGGCTCGGCGTTCATTTTGTACGCGTCGAAGCCTGCGACGTTGATGCCGAGGATCTTTGCTTCGGGATTTTGGAACAACCACTTGGAGCAGGTCGTGAAGTCCCCGAGCCGGGTGCCTGCGGCGATGATGAGGTCGGCCTTCTTGGCGAGGCGGTTGGCGGCCTGGCTTCCCGTGGAGCCGATGCCGGAAAGATTGCAGGGGTGGTCCCAGGGGAGCACGCCTTTGCCGGCCTGTGTCTCGCCAAAGGGAATGTTCAGTTTCCTGCAGAATGCATCGAGTTCGCGTCCTGCGCCGGAATAGCGGACGCCGCCGCCGCAGATCACCAGAGGTTTTTTCGCCTTCAGTATCATGGCTGCGGCGCGTTCGATCTGCTCCTTGCCCGGTGCGCGCCTTTCCTGGAAATGCACGCGCTTTTCGAAGAACTCGACCGGGTAATCATAGGCCTCGCCCTGGACGTCTTGCGGGAGGGCTATCGTAACGGCACCGGTCCGCACGGGGTCGGTGAGCACACGCATCGCATTGATAAAGGCAGTCATCACCTGCTCGGGACGAGTGATCCTGTCCCAGTAGCGGCTGACCGGTTTGAATGCGTCGTTGGCGCTGACAGTCCCGTTGTCGGGATCCTCGACCTGCTGAAGCACGGGGTCCGGCTGGCGGCAGGCGAAAACATCGCCCGGGAGGAAAAGCACGGGAATGTGATTGACCGTAGCCGTCCCGGCGGCGGTCACGAGGTTGAGGGCGCCGGGTCCGATTGAGCTCGTGACGGCCATGATGCGCCTGCAATTGTTCTGCTTGGCGAAGCCGGTCGCGAGATGCCCGGCGCCCTGCTCATTCTTGGCTTGGTAGAATGTCAGGCTGTGATTGCGCTCTGAGAGAGCTTCTCCCAGTCCGACCACAACGCCGTGACCGAATATGCCTGCCACGCCAGCGACGTATTTTGTCTCCACGCCGTCGGCAGAGAGATACTGGTTGTCCAGAAAGCGTACAATTGCCTGACCAACGGTCAATCGCACTGTCTTCATCGTTGCTCTCCTGTTGCTGTGCCTTCAGGTTTGAACGCCCATATCTTAGCCTTGGGATCCTGCACCCATTCGTGCGCCTTTGTGAACGTGGGATTTCTGTACCGATTGCCTTCAAGGTGCCTGATGACCCACAGGTACCACATCGCGTAGCCGGGGGCGGCCACCTGCGGGTGATCCTGTCCATCACGGATGAGCACGGTGTCGCGGTCCGTGACGAAATAGGGCTTTTCCCCGATCACGGCAATGCCGAATCCCTGTTCCGGCAGCATTCTGTAATGATAGATCTCGGGCTGGGCATGATGATGGGGTGGATAGCTGGACCACTTGCCGGGGATGGTAATCACCTCGCCGACGACAAGATTGGACCAGGGGGCGTTGCTGTCATCGAAGACGGTGCGGACGACCCTGGTACTCGTCTCGTTCATGGTGCCCTTGCCCCGCTCTTCGCCGCGGCATTCCTGCGGCGTATAGAAGCGCGGCGTAAAATAGACAGGATTCGAGGTGGCCATCACATACAGTTCGGCATCGCCCGAGAGTGACTGTACGCTTACCTCGGCATCGGCCGGGACGTTCAGGACAGAAGGGTTCTCATCGAAGAGATTTTTCCGCCTGCCCCGGGCGCTCTGGGATTTGCCCCTCGAGTTCCAGGAAAACTCGACGTTTCCCCGGGCGAGGAGAAAAGCCCGCTCGTCCCCCGCGGGCGATGTCCATTTTCCCCCTTCGGCAATGCCGAGATGGGCGAAATCCTGGAGCATGTCGGCATTGGGGCCATTGCGGGAGACGAGCACTTCATAACCTTTCGAAAACAATTCAGCATGTTTGATTTGCATAGTATCAACCGATCGAAATCTCCGAGAGTTTTACAGGGCGGCCTTCAGCGAGTGATTTTTTCGCCGCGAGCCCGACCAGGAGGTCCTGCAGACCGTCATTGCCGGTGACCGGCGTCTTGGTGCCTGTTTCGATTGCATTGAGGAAGGCTTTCATCTCGCCGATGAAGGCTTCCTTGTAGCGCTCAAGGAAGAAATAGAGTGGCTTGTCGCCTTCGACGCCGGCTTCGGAATAGAGTTTGACCGTGCTGGGCGTATCGTTCTCGGCAACTGCAGCCCCCTTCGATCCGAAGACTTCGACGCGTTGGTCGTAGCCATAGACGGCCTTGCGCGAATTGTCGATGATGCCCAGGGCACCATTGGCGAAGGTCAGCGTGATGAGCGCCGTATCGACGTCGCCCGCCTTGCCGATTTCCGGATCGACGAGCACAGCGCCCTTTGCATAGACTTCCACGACTTCGCTGCCGGCCTGGAAGCGCGCCATGTCGAAATCATGGATTGTCATGTCGAGGAAAATTCCGCCGGACACGGCGACATAAGCGGGGGGAGGTGGAGCCGGATCGCGCGAAGTGATCTTGATGAGCTGAGGCTCGCCGATGCTGCCGGATTTCACCAGTTCATGGACTCGAGCGAAGTTGTGGTCAAAGCGGCGGTTGAAACCGACTTGGAGCTGAACGCCGGCTTTCTTGACGGCATCGAGCGCGGCGACCACTTTCTTGGCCGTGAGGTCGATCGGTTTTTCGCAGAAGATGTGCTTTTTCGCCGCCGCGGCGCGGATGATGAAATCCGCGTGCGTGTTGGTGGAGGAGCAAATCATGACGACCTCGATTTCGGGATCGTTGAAGATATCTTCTGGATCGCGCGAGACGTTCGGGATACCGAGATTTTTTGCCCAGGCTTCGATCTCGGGGGTCAGATTGGTGTCCGCGATGGTCTTGAGCCTTGCGTTCGGCATATAGTACATGACATTCGAGGCATGGAGCTTTCCGATTCTTCCAGCGCCGACGATTCCGATTGTGATGGTTTTGGGCATATGTAACTCCTTATATAAAAATACAGTTATAATTCCATATACTACTCGGCAAGGTACTTCAAACTGGCGCGCATGGCTGCGATAAAGTCCTCACGCGGCATGTTCTGTACCCGGTCAGAGAAGGGTTCGAACGCAAAGTCGCCACGATAGCCCTTCTTGATAAGGGCGTCTATGATTTCCTTGCTTTTCATCGAATCCTTGGGCCCGGGCAGTATGCGGTGGCAGTCGCGGTATTCGCTGGCCGGGATTGGGTCTTCGACGCCTGAAACATGGACAAGGCCTGTCTTGGAGACATCGAAACCTGCCCCGAAGACCGAAGTGTCTTCCGGTCCAAGGTAGAGGTGGAATGTGTCAATAAGGACCTTGTAAGAGCCAAATCCGGATTTTTCGATCGCCTTCTGCGCAACGGCAATGGAGGCAAGGGATGAAATCCCGAAGCCGAGCGGCTCAACGAAACCAGCGATGCCCGCCTGCTGGAAGAGCGGGCCGAAGGCAGCGAGGGAATCGACAGTCTCGGCGAAGCGCGTTTCCCGGGTGCGGGTGTCGCCTGCGTCATTGTTGGGGCATAGCACGATTGCGGGACACTTGATGGCCTGGCAAAGCTCCAGCATGCTGCGAAGTTCGGCCGTCGCTTTCTCCCTTGCCGATGCAAGGTTGAATTTCTGCAGTGCGTTGATGGTGATTATCGAAATCCCGTTGTCTGCTGCCAGTTTGGCTGCTTCCTTCGGCGCCATACCGTCGATGATGGCACCGTCGCGGATGTCGTTCCGGAGTTCCACTTTCGAGAGGCCAAGCTCCCTGGCCAGTGCGAAGAAATCACCCAGGGCATAGCGCGGTGCAGCGATCCTGTTCAGGGCGAAACGCTTTAAATCTATCATCTTCTTCTCCTCCTTCCGATATGTTCTGCGTAACGGCGCTTGCTTCTTCTCAGCGCCTTTTTGCGTTCTTTCTCATGTCGAAGACGACTGCCACGATAATGATGACGCCTTTGATGACCTGCTGAAGATAAGGTGAAATGCCCAGGAGTAGCAATCCGTTGTTCAGGATTCCCAGGATGAGAATGCCTGCCAGGATGCCGGGCACCGTACCGATGCCGCCGGCGTGGCTCGTGCCGCCGATGGTGGCCGCGGCGATTGCATCGGTCTCGTATCCATTGCCAAGCGTCGCGATTCCGGACGCGGCGCGCGCCGTGATCAGCACGCCGGCCAGAGATGCGCAGAACGCCGAGAAGGCATAAATGGCTACGACGTTCTTTTCGACCTTGATTCCCGAGGTGCGCGCCGCGTTGACATTGCCGCCGATCGCGTAGACGTTTTTGCCGAATTTCGTATGGTTGAGCAGGATATAGGCTATGAGCGCAATCGCGGCGAACACGATGACAACGTTTGGTATTGGCCCGATATTTCCTTGACCAATCTGCTTAAAGTCCTGTCGCAGCATCGGGACGGGGTAGGCGTTCGTTATGATGAGTGCTATGCCTCGCGCAATGATCTGCGTACCCAGTGTCGCGATGAACGGCGGAATGCCGGTATAGGCAATCAACGAGCCGTTGATGACGCCAACAAGCGTTCCTGCGACCAGACCCACAAGTATGGCGACGAGGGCCGGCACATAGGGCATGTTCGGGAATATCCTGGCAGTGTAGCTTGATTCCTGCACCATACTGGCCACGATGACGGACACGAGCGATACGACCGAGCCAACCGACAGGTCGATGCCCTTCGACATGATGGCGAAGGCTACGCCTAAAGCCAGGATGCCTCGCCCTGATTCGGTAATCAGGACATTGATGAGGTTCTGCCCGGTGAGGAAATAGGGCGACAGCAACGACAGGGCGAGAATCATGACTATGAGGATAAAAAAGATGGCGTATTTATTGACGAATCTTCCCAATACGTTTTCGTTTCTCATGAAAGGCTCCCTTGATTATGCCGTATGATTGTTTATCGAAGTCGCATAACGCATGATGGTCTCCTGGTCAAGGTCTTTTCTGTCGAGGACGGCCGTTATCCTTCCTTGGCAGACAACCAGGACCCTGTCGCTCATCCCTATAACTTCAGGCATTTCCGAGCTGACCATTATTATGGATTTTCCTTCGCTTGCCAGCTTTGTGATGATGGAATGGATTTCCGCCTTGGCGCCGACATCGATACCTCTTGTCGGTTCATCGAGGATGAGTATATCGGAATTGGTGAGAAGCCACCGCGCCACCAGGACTTTCTGCTGGTTTCCACCGGAGAGGTTTTGGATTATCGCTTCGAGCGATGGTGTCCTTATGTTCAGCATGTCCTTGTATTCACTGCAGGTCTTGTTAATTTTCCGGCGGTCGAGGAAGAATTTCGCCTTCGTATAATTGCCCAGGCTGGCTATGATGGTGTTGTTCTTCACCGTAAGCACGGGAATTATCCCGGTCTGTCTCCTGTCCTCGGTCAGGAATCCTATGTGGCACTTGATTGCGTCGACGGGCGTATGGATATTCTTCTTTTGCCCTTCGATATAAATTTCGCCCGAACTTTTCTGCCGCAGTCCGAATATGGCTTCCATCATTTCGGTGCGGCCCGCTCCGACAAGGCCTGATACGCCAAGGATTTCGCCCCGGCGAAGGTCAAAAGAGACATCATGTACGAGGCCAGGCACTTCGAGGTGTTTTACCTCCATGCGCACATCGCCGATAGGACAATCGACTTTCGGGAACATATCGGTAAGTTCGCGGCCCACCATTGCGGTGATGAGGGAGTTTATATTCATTTCCGAGACTGGTTTCGTGATGACGTTGGCACCGTCCCGCAGGACTGTCACTTCATCGGCGACTCTGAATATCTCATCCATCTTGTGGGTGATGTAAATGACAGATACGTTGCGCTTTCTGAGTCTTTCGATCATGAGAAAAAGATGGTCGACTTCATTATTCGTGAGTGCGCTGGTCGGTTCATCCATTATGACGATATCAGCGTTGAACGATATTGCTTTTGCAATTTCGATCATCTGCATTTTCGCAACGGAAAGCTCTTTTACTTTCTGTTTGGGATCGAGATCGAGTTTGAGGTCTGCAAGAAGGGTTTTCGTGTTTTCATACATAGCTTTGTGGTCAACAAATACGCCCCTCTTGCCTCGCATAGGTTCGCGGCCGAGCCAGATGTTTTCCATGACGCTGCGCTCGAGGACTGGATTGAGTTCCTGGTAGATCATCGCGATGCCCGATTTGAGCGCAATCAGAGGGTTGGGGATGACCACCGGTTTTCCTTTGAGGATTATCTGGCCTGAATCAGGGGGATTTATCCCCACGAGGCATTTCATCAGCGTAGATTTTCCTGCGCCATTTTCGCCCATGAGTGCATGTACGCTGCCTTTTTTCAGCGTGAAATCGACATTGCTCAGAGCTTTTACGCCAGGGAATGTCCTGACGATATTTTTCATCTCAAGAATGGGCTGTTCCAAAACACATGCCTCCACTCGGCTTTATGATTATGAAGTACTGTACTTTCGCGGTGGCGCATCCATAGCTGCTGATGTGCCAATACACTAATTGCTCAGTATTTGGAAATGTTCTCGAGCGTGACTGGCTCGAACGGAACCCATCCGAATTTCTCGATCTTCTGTCCCTGGGCGGCCTTGAGAGCGAACTCAAGAGCTACTTTGCCCTGTGCTTTTGCATTCTGGAAAACAGTCATGGCCATGTCGCCGGCTTTCACGGCTTCCTTGGCTGGCGGTGTAGCATCGATGCCGACAACGGGAATTTTCTTGAGGTCCATCTTGAGCGCTTTCATTGCTTCGATTACGCCGAGGGCCATTTCATCGTTGTTGCAGATTACGACATCGAAAGGCTTGCCGGTTCCGAGAAGTTGCTGCATCTGGTTCATCGCCTTGAAGCGGTCCCACTCTGCGGTGTCCTCGTAGACTTTGGTGAGCTTGAATCCCGCCTTGGTGAGGGTTTCCTTGACGCCGCGGGTTCTTTCGAGGGTGTTCTCGAGGCCGAGCTGTCCCATGAACAGCACATAACGGAGTTCGGTTTTGCCCTTGAAGAATTTGGAGAGGTATTCACCCTGCATCCTGCCGGCATCGAATTCCTGTGATCCGACATAGGCAGTCTTGATGCCATCGATGGCGGAATCGCGCGGGCGCCTGTTGACGAAAATGACAGGGATGCCCTTTGCGCGGGAAATGATGGTTTCGACGGTGTCGGTGTTGATCAGGTTGACGATGATGGCGTCATACTTCTTGGTGGCGAATACATCGACCTGCGCGATCTGCTGGTTGACATCCTGCTTGGCGTCCTGCGAATCGACGACCACATTGGGATAGGCCTTCGCAGCTTCGAAAATGGCTTGTTCCAGCGACGAGATGAACTGATCCCGGTCGTAGAGGGTGACGCCGATCTTGAATTGCTTGGTCTGTCCAAACGCGGTTCCGACAGCAACCACAAGGACCATGAGCGCGAGTACGATCTTCTTACTTGTTCGCATACCTGCCTCCTTAAAATATATGCACGGACCATGCCGTGATTTAAAGCGAAACGATGGAACCAGTCCGGAACGACTTGGTCAGGGCAAAACCGACCTCGGTCGCCTTGGTTCCATCATGTGCCGACATCCGAGGCGCTTTATCCGTTATTATGCAGTCGATGAAGTCCTGCGCTTCGGCCAGGAATGCCTCGGAGAAACGTTCGTAAAAGTCCCTCACACATTCCGTCCTTATACCGGTGGAGTCGAGGATTTCAACGCGGTTCCGCGAAGGGCTGAGGCCGATCTTGAGTATGCCCTTGCTGCCTGTCACTTCGGTGTGGGTGTCATGGCCATGGAAAGCGGTTCGGCTTGCCGAAAGTATGGCCATACCGCCTTTCCGGAATTTTAGGAGCGCTGCCGTGTTGTCGGCATCATCGACAGTCTCGAATTCGGGATGGACATAGCTGCCGCCTGTCGCGTAGACGCTGGCGACTTCATCGCACAGGAACCAGCGGGCAAGGTCGATATCATGAATGTTCATGTCGAGGAAGATGCCTCCCGAGCTGGGCACGAATTTGACCTGGAAGGCTGCGTACTCATCCATGTCGACGGTCTGGGAACGCACGAGGAATGGAGTGCCTATGGCGCCTTGCCCGATCATTTCTTTTGTATAGGCATAGCTTGGATCGAAGCGCCGCACGAAGCCTACCATGAATTTTGTCCCTGGATGTCGCGCAGTGGCTTCCTCGATGAGGCGGCATTCCCGGAGGTCGATGCCCATCGGCTTTTCGGTGAAGACATGCAGGCCTCTGTCCAGCGCTTCGACGATCTGTGCCTGGTGCAGGGACGATGAGCTTGCAATCCAGACGGCATCGAGCTTTTCATTGTCGAGCATTTCGCTATATGAACGGTAGAGGGCTTTTATGCCAAACGTATCCTGCGCCCAGGCGAGCTCCTGTTCGACGATTGAGCAGGCAGAAACAAGGGCAGACCCCTTTACATGCCACGCTAGATTTTCAGCATGATGTCTGCCGAGTCTTCCCAAACCAACAATTCCGATTCGGACTTCCTTACCCATTGCTGTCCTTTGGCAATCAACCGTCCAAAATTAATTTAGAGCGGGAAAACGTTTTCTGAAAACGTTTTCAGTCAATAAAAGTATTATCTCATCGCTTTTTTGATTTGTCAATTTTTATTGGCGATAGAATTTTTCGATATAGTCCTCGACGTCATTCCTGCTGCCTTTGAAGGGCCCCGGCGTTTCCATTTTCAGGGAGACCATTGCAGCGGCATAGAGCAAAGCATCGCGTGGCGGCTTGCCTAGTCGCTCGGTGATATAGGCGCTGAAGCAGGTGTCGCCGCGTCCGGTCCGGCCGGAGAGGTTGCGCGGCACGAGTGGCCAGGCATAATACTCCTTCCCATCGAAAACGAGCGCTTCAGTGTTGTGCGTGATCATCACTTCCCTGGCCCCCCATTCGTGCAGGCGGCGCGCGGCAAGCCGCCGGTCAGTTGTGCCTGTCATGACTTCGGCTTCGGCTGCGTCGGTTTTGAGGAAATGGATGTAAGGCAGGAATGTCGTCTTTTCGGGCCAGTCGCGCAGGGCCATCGTCCTGTCGGGTTGAATCGTGCGCAGGAAGCCCTGCATGTCGGCAGCCACGAGTCCCTTCCGTGCAAGAAAGGGGAATAGTCCGGAGTCGTAATCGCCTGCGATGAGGCCTGCCAGATGGAAGATTCGCGATTCGATCTCGGGAATGTCGGCGATGCTGAAGGCGTCGGCATGGCTGAGCGCGAAGCAGTCGCGGCGCTCCATGTCGGGCGTCAGATAGACATTGCGGATGGACGTGGTCTGGCTGGACTCCGCAAAGTAAACATCGGAGGGATCCAACAGGGAGAACATCGAGAGGAGTGCCCGATCTGCCTGAGATGTCTTCGTGAGTACGCCAGTCTTGTAATTGCCGGCGATGGCCGCATAGCTTGAGGCCTCCACCGCGCCGCCAGGACGGCTTTCGGTTTTTCCGTTGATGACGATTTCGTCCCGTGAAATATGGCCGATTATGAAGGTGTCATACTGCTTCATGTTTATCCTTACTTTTTCAGGGCCCTGTCTTATTTGAGGCCGTACCTGGAATGCAGGAGGGATCGCACATCGTCGATGCTGGCTGCGAAAGGTCCCGGCTTTTCCAGCTTGAGGCTGCACACGGCGGCGGCCCAGAGAATGGCGATTTCAGGCGGTTCGGAAATCCTGGCGGCCATGTAGGAGCTGACGACGGTGTCTCCCCGGCCCGTGCGGCCCGCATTGCTCCTGGCGCAGAACTCGGCCTGGTGGCATTTGCTGCCGTCATGCACGAGGATGCCGTTCTGATGGGTGAGGATTATCTCCTTTGCGCCTTTCCTGATCATGGCCTCCGCAGCTGCAACGATATCGTTTTCGCCCGTGATGAAGCTTGCCTCCACTGCATCGGTCTTGATGACTGATGCCAGCGAGAAGAAACGTTCCATTTCGGGCCATGCCTGGTACTCGACAATATTTCCCTTGCCTATGATCCTTATGTAACCTTGTACATCAATCGCAGTGAGCGCATTTCGGCGCGCCAGGTATTCCATCACATCAAGCGGAACCTCGCCCCGTACCGAAGGACTGACGACAAAAGCCTTTGCATTGATTGCTTCCAGCTGGTCCACAGTGAACGAGCCCGAGGTGGAGCCGATGGACAGGATGCGCTGGTCGGGGTTGTCGGTGGGGTAGTCGAGGCCAATGCAGGTGGATTGCGGCGTTTCGGTCGCATAGACGTCGATCCCGAGGGATTTCAGTTTATCAACGATGTAAAAATCGCTTTTTGCGAGCCGGGTTACCACGGCGGTCTTGAGGCCGAGGCGTTGTGCGACATTGGCTCCGTAATAGAAGCCGCCGCCATCGGAAACGCGTTTCTCGCGCGGTGTGGTGATAGTATCTTTCGTATAGGCGCCAATATTGACAAGATCGTAATTCTTCATTGTATCCTCCTCAAGGCTCTAGTCGAGCAGGCGAATCAATTCGGGCTGCAGCTTTATCCATGCGGATTCGCCGATATGGAACAACTCCGATTCCTTTGCCTCGTTTTGTTCCGTCACGATAGAGAGCCCGTTGACTTCGATTTCATATTCGACATGCGAGCCGTAATAGGTGGCCCGTGTCACCTTCCCTCCCAGGATAGTCTCCTCGCGGGACAGCCGTATGCCTTCGGGGCGCACGCAGAGGTTTGCTTGTGTACCTACGGGTGGACGCCGGGATCCGGGCTCGGGAAGGCGCATTGTCTTGCCGTTTACGCTCACTATCGCTTGTTCGTTTTCATAAGCCACAACGCTGCATGGGATGAAATTGGCCTTGCCAATGAAGTTGGCGACGAATCGGCATGACGGTTTTTCATATATTTCGCGCGGCGTGCCAATCTGCATGATGACGCCTTCATTCATGATGACGACTCTGTCAGAAATCGCCATCGCTTCGGACTGGTCATGCGTGACATAGAGGCTCGTTATGCCGAGCCGCTTCTGCAGGGAGCGCAGCTCATCGCGCATGTGCTCGCGCAGCTTGGCGTCAAGGTTCGATAGTGGCTCATCGAAGAGAAGCACACGAGGTTCGATGACGATGGCCCTGGCCAGCGCGATTCGCTGCTGCTGTCCGCCCGATACCTGCGCGGGGAAACGATGCTCCATGCCTTGCAGCTGCATCAGCTCGATGGCCTTGCGCGTGCGTTCCGCGACTTCTGCCTTTGGCAATTTCTGCACCCGCAAACCATAGGCGACATTGTCCCAGATGTCGAGGTGGGGGAATAGCGCATAACTTTGGAAAACGAGGGAAATGCCGCGCTTGTTGGGCGGGACCGTCGTCATCGGCAGGCCGCCTATGAGGATTTCGCCCGCACTTGGATCCTCGAAACCGGCAATCATTCGCAGTGTCGTCGTTTTTCCGCAACCTGATGGACCAAGAAGCGTGACCATTTCGCCTTCGGCTATTTCAAGGTTGACATTGCTGACGACAGTGATTTCTTTTTTCGTGTCGAGCGAAGCAAATACCTTCGTTATGTTTTTCAGTGTCACATTGCTGCTTCGGCGACTGAAAGCCCTAAAGGATGTTTCGCCTGCTTCATTGGTACTCATGCTCTTTTCCCTTCTTTCTGCTGCTTTTTGCCGCCGCCCTTGAGAACGAGGAAATTCAGGATGGAAATGGCCACGAGGATGACAGCGATCATGATTATGCTATAGGCTGCCGCATCGCTGTATTTACTGATTTCGAAGAGGGAGAATATTCTGGTGGTGGCGACATTCCACCGTGGCGAAACGAGGAAGATGATCGAACTGACCGCCGTCATAGATCGTACGAATGAATAGACAAGGCCCGAGAAGAAGGCCTGCTTGAGCAGGGGGAGGGTAATCTTGAGGAAGGTTGAGCCGCTGCCCGCGCCAAGGCTTGTCGAAGCCTCCTCGATCGATTTATCGATCTGCATCAGCGTCGAGGTTCCCGATTCTATGCCGACAGGCATATTGCGGAAGGTGAAGGCCATTATCAATATGAAAGCCGTTCCTGTGAACAGGAAAGGTTTCTGGTTGAAGGCGAGGATATAGCCTATGCCCAGCACGGTTCCTGGAATCGCGGAAGTAAGCATGGATGTAAATTCCATGACCCGCCTGCCGGGGAATTTTTTGCGCACGACGAGATAGGCGATGACCATGCCCAGAATGCCGGTAATCGGCGTCGCAAGCGTGGACAGCACGATGGAGTTCCTGAGCGAATCCCAGCCGAGAGAGAAAACATACCTGAAATGATCCAGCGTCAGATGGTAATTGATTCCCCAAGTCTTGACAAAGGCGCCTATGAACACTGTTCCGTAAAGCAGGATGATGAACAGCGAGATGAGCAGGCATATCACGAAGAATGGCCAGACGATGTGTGGATCCGATGTTTTTTTCCGCTGTTGGGCGGGCTTGCCGGTGACTGTTACGAAGGACTTGCCGTTGAGCCAGTATTTCTGCAGGAGGAATGCGATCAGCGTCGGTACGAGCAACATGATTGCGAGAATTGATCCCCCTCTGGTATCGTACATGCCCGTTATCAGCCGATAGGCTTCGACTGCCAATGTCGTATAACGTCCTGCAATTACTGCCGGATTGCTGAAATCTTCTAGTGACTGGATGAAGACGAGCAGGAATGAGCTTGCGATGCCCGGCACGGAGAGCGGCAATGTCACCGTCCGGAAAATATGCCAGCGTGAGGCCCCCAAGTTCAATGCCGCATCTTCGACAGAGGAATCGATCGATTCGAGAATGCCGGTGAGCGTCAGGTAGGCGACAGGGAAAAACGAAACCGATTGCACCAATATCAGGCTTGGCAATCCGTATACATCGAAATCTTCGATGTGAAGAAGGCCTTTGGTGATCAATCCCTGCCTTCCGAAAAGGAATATCATTGAGAGCGACAGGATGAATGGCGGAGATATTATTGGCAGTGTGGCCATGGACTTGAAAAACCCGCCGCCGGGCATTTTCACTCGGGTCGTCGCATAAGCGAATATGTAGCCTACGAATGTCGAGATACATGCGACGATGAGGCCCAGTTTTATGCTGTTCCAGAATGTCTGCCAATAGCTTCGGTTGGAGAAAATCTCCTTGACGCCTTCGAGCGTGAAGACGCCCTTGTCATCAGTGAGGCTTAGCCTGCCTATCTTGAAAAGCGGGAAAATTATGAATATTGCCAGCAGGGCGAAAATGAATATGATCGCAAGGACGAGAAAAGGCTGACGCAGCAGCTTCAGCGCAGCAGTCTTTCTTTGGCTACTGCCTTTTGCATGTACAGTGACAGCCTTTGTTTCCGGAGCAGCGTTTGTTCCCATAGTATCTGCTTTGCCTTATCCCTCATAAAGGAATATGAGGTGGAAAATAATATCAGCACAAAAACAGCACAAAAAAGCGGCCGCAATGATGCATCAGAAAATGCATCAGCACTGAGCGCCCGCGGCCGCAGATAAAATCCATTGCCTGCAGAAGCAGATGCTACTTCAAGTTGCTCGCATTGGAGACTTCGTTCGTGAACCTTTCAATAAGACGCTTGCGGTTGTCGCCAGCCCATTTTGCATTGTAGTCGATCGTATTGAGGTCAGCGACATTGACGGAGCCTTTCGGCGGGGTGGCAAGCTTGTTGAGCGGAACACGGTATGACTTTGCGACTTCGAAAAGCTCCTGCCCTTTCTTGCTGATGCACCAGTCGATGAAGCGTTTCGCGTTTTCCCTCTCTTTTTCCGGGCCATTCTTTATCAGTGCAAGGCCGCCGACTTCAAAGCCTGTTCCATCCTTGGGGAAGGAAAGCTCGATTGGATAGCCTTCGCCCGCCGGCTTGAGGGCGTCATGGGCGAAGGTGATGCCGATCGCTGCTTCGCCGAGGGCCACCTGCTGGGGAACGGTCGCGCCGGATTTCGTGTACTGGCGGACGTTGGGGTTCAGTTTCTTCACATACTCGAATGCCTTCTGCTCGCCCATTAGCTGAACCAGCGTTGCCAGGACGGTGTAGGATGTTCCGGATGTGCTGGGATGCGCCATGGAAATCTGGCTCTTGAATTCCGGCTTCAGCAGGTCGTCCCAAGTCGTGGGATAGGGTAGGTTGTTCTTCTGGAACCATGTCTTGTTGCAGGCGAAGGTGATTGCGCCGATGTAGAACGGAGTCCAGTAGCCTTCCTTGTCCAGGAAGGATGCGGGGATGTTCTTGGATTCCGGCGAGACATACTTATCCAGCAAGCCCATATCGATTGCGGCGATGAAATTATCCGTCGAGCCGCCATGGAAAACGCTGGCCTGCGGATTGTTCTTTTCGGCCTGAAGCCTTGCAAGAACTTCGCCGGCCGATAGCCTGATATAATTGACCTTGATGCCGGTATCTTTTTCAAAAGCATTGAAATAGACAGGCACTTCCGAATCGGGCAACGCGGTATAGACAGTAAGTTGGTTATATTTTGTGTCAGCCGCGGTCGCCGGAATGACGATCACCACAACCATGGCGAGGAAGAAGACCACTTTCATAAGTGTCTTTGTCATGGAAAGCCCTCCTATAATTGCATACATCTGAAAACGTTTTCACACCACCTGAATTATCAGTCGCAATTGGCGATTTGTCAAATGTTTTCATTGGTCGATAGCGGTTATGGCTCGTCGCGGTCGTGGCAAACGGTGCCGCAGGCCTCGGCGAAGGCCGCTCCAGCCTTCAGCAATCGATCCGCTTTCTTGGCCGGCAAGGTGTCCACCAGGTAGGTGTCGTCTTCCTTGGTCACGAGAAGCAAGGTCGCATAAGGCTTTTTCCCTGAGAAGCTGCGCAGGATGTTGTGGCCATCCTCGGTTAGTTGCTCGCCGTAGATGGTTCTGTAGCCTTTTTCCTTTATGGCAGCTTCGTCTGCGGAACCAGGGACTGTTCCCCTGGCGAAAATTCCGATGCTGAAATATGAAATGGATGAAAAGCTGATCGATGTCGTGCGCAGGATGGGAAAAATGCCCACTCTGTGCTCGATTGACTGCTTTGACGGATTAATCGTCCATCGCTCCTCGTAAAGCAGGCTCAAGGCGAGAAGGACAACCAGAATCCAGGCCATTGCGCCAGGCGAGCCTTCGGCGAGGCTCATGCTTCCCACGATGATGCCGAGAATGCCAAGTATGATGATACGATACCAGAGGGGCAGGCCGTATGAGACGCGGCCATCCTTGCGCTTCTTGAGCTGCAACGGAATTTCCATAAATAATAAGGATACTTGAAGTAGGGGGCAGGGACAAGGGCCGGCGGGGCAGGCGCTTCGGGTGCAGGGACGCAGCGCGTTGCTCAGCTTGCCGCTATTCCGCTCATGCTGATATCGATTCCCGTCTTGAAAAACCTCACCGCATGTTCATCGTCGAGGGTAAAGGCCTTTGTCAGATAGAGAAGCTGGGTCGTGAAAAAGAATTCGGTCGTCGCTTCGATATCGAGCGAAGATTTGAGTTCACCGGAGGCAACGCCTTCCTCGACCAGCTGCCGGACTGCTGTCCTCACCTTGTCGCTTGCTTCGGAAAAATGGTCGTCGTTGCTGTCTATCGAAAGTATCGTGGGATTGGCTTTGAGTATCGTGAGCAGTTCCTTGTGCGAGTCCAGAAATATAAAAGAATTCCTGGCCATCATCCTGAATCGCTCTATCACGGAGAGAGGCTCGGGGCCAGGGGCCGTTATTGCATCGTACCATTTGTTGAGGATCCAGTCGATTGCATTGTGGAAGAGCCCTTCTTTGTCGATTGCGTAAAAATAAATATTGCCCTTCGACATGTCGGCTTCCAGTGCAACATCTTCGATCCTGGCGTGCTTGTAGCCGGAACGTGCAAGTACCTTGAGTGTTGCCTTATAAAGATCTTCAAGGCGCTCGGCCTTGAAGGCGGTAATCTTTTCGTCCATGCGTGGATTATTGGTTGTTTGCAGGCTCTGGTCAAGGCAAAAATAATGCCATCTGAAAAACAGATATGCCCTTCAGATGGCGTTATTTCTGTGCAATTACATTGCTCGGGCCCAAGGCCGATGATCATGCCTCAAGCCCTCTTGTCAGCCCGGGTAGCTACTTGGAAGGCGCCCGGACGGGACTGAGTCCCTCGATTGCATTCGGTACCAGTGATGTCACTATGCCGGTACGCTCAGCATACCAGGTACCACTCTGGGAAAGGTTGTTGCTCATGGTTCCGCTCATGTAGGTATTGTTGGCCGTGACCGTGCCTATGTAGGTAGCCTCATAGGTGTCGTATACAAGCTTGAACGAGTTCCATGAGCTTTCCCATGTACCAGCCAAAGTGTAGCTATCCTCGAAGGTGCCATCGGCATTTAATGTCCAGACCGTGCTGGATTCACTGGAGCCGCTCCAGGTGAAGTACATTGTCCATTCGCCTGCGATCAGCCGCATCAAGAGCGAACAGCTGGAAAACAGCAGCATAACGGTGATTCCGACGATCAGCAGGGTGCTCCATACTTTCTTCATACTACCTCCCTTCGGACAGTGTCCTTTTCGCATTGCGGACTTTTTGGACAGGACAAGTATAACTAAATTTATTATATTATTTATTCAGTATTTTAAAAGGGCAAATATAACAAATTCAGCAGAGAAAGAGCGAAAGGCCGTGTTTTTGGGGCTTATTCCAGCTCGAAGACGATGCGGACCGCGGCGCTCATCTGAATGCTGCCCGGTGCAAAGGCTTCTTCGGCAGGCGCTGCAGCGCTCATCGCCTTGGCAAAAAAGACCCTTTCATCCTGCGATTGTGCGGAAAAGGACTGCTCTTCGACGGTGATCGCCTTGCCAAGCTTCATGCCGAGGGTCTGCGCCAATGCCGCAGCCTTTTCCATGGCATTGAGCACAGCTTTCTGGTACATCTCGATTTCCAGCGACGCAGCATCGCGCTTCTGATAGCTCAAGGATTGGATTTCGGTGGCCCCCGACTGCATGCCGGCTTCGATGAGGGCTCCGACCATGGCTGTGTCGTTGATGGTGACGGTAACGGTGCTCGTGCTTCCATAGCCGACAACTTCGTTTCGCTTGTCTTCGTCGTCGTTGTAGATGGCATAGATGTTGAACGCGCTCGTGGCGATATTCTTGCGCTCGATGCCGGCGGAAAGCAGTGCTTTTATGACTTTGTCGGCGGCATTGGTCACTTCCTTCTGGACTTTGAGAGGTGTGGTGGCCTGCCGGATGACGGAAAGCGTGAGAACGGCCATATCGGCCTCGATCGTGGTGCGATATTCGCCCGAGACATGGATGGTCCGGGTCAGCTGTTCCGTACTTTGGGCGCCAAGCGGCGCAAGGACTATCAGCGTGGCTATGGCAGCGAAGACTGTGGCGGCGCGAAGCATTTTCTGGTTCATCGGGGCCTCCTCAAGATTCCTGAAAGATCAGGTGGATTCTTGCAGAGTCAATTCTAAAGCAAATATCTCCGGCATGCAAAGCATTCTCAGGCGGATTGAATACGTCTACGATAAGCTCCCTGCCCAGGGCGTTCACCCAGTACCTGATGCTCGACCCCTCGAAAATGTAATTTTTGATTGTGCCGCGGAAACTGTTTTCGTCTTCTGGTTCGTTCTCCAGCATCTTGATGCTTTCCGGCCTGATGCTCAGCGTAATCTTTTCACCTGGCCGAGGAGCGCGGATTTGCCTGTCGGCCGGTTTTTCCCTGACGGTGATAAGGCTGCCGTTGGCTTCGACCTCGACCTTTTCTTCCGAGCTGGTTTTTACGGTTCCTTCGATAAAATTGACCGTGCCCACGAACGATGCGACAAAGGCGTTATCCGGCCTGTAGTAGACATCGGAGGGGCTTCCCACCTGCATGATCTTTCCATTCTTCATGATTGCTATGGTATCCGACATGGCAAGAGCCTCGGCCTGGTCATGGGTGACATAAATCGTCGTTATCTTGAGGTTTTGCTGGATTTGGCGAAGCTCCGCCCGGATGGATACTCTCAGCTTGGCGTCGAGATTGGAAAGAGGCTCGTCGAGCAGCAGCACTTCCGGTTCCATGATCAACGCCCGTGCCAGGGCGACCCGCTGCTGCTGGCCACCACTTATTTCGCCTGGTGTCCTGTCGAGAAGGTTCTTGATATCGAGGTACGAAACAGTCTTTTCGAGCTTCCGTTCAATCTCCTCGGCTGGCGTCTTTCTTATCCTGAGTCCATAAGTGATGTTCTCGCGGATATTCATGTGCGGGAAAAGCGCGTAATCCTGGAAGACCATGACGGCGTTGCGCAGATGCGAGGGGACGGTGTTGACTACCCGGTTCCCGATAGACACTTCGCCTTTTTCCACTTCATAGAAACCGGCGATGGTCCGCAGGAGCGTCGTTTTTCCGCAGCCGCTCGGGCCAAGGAGAGTCGTGAAGCTGCCTTTCTCTATTTCGAGCGAAATATCATCGAGAACCTTCGTCTTCCCAAAGGATTTGCTAAGATTGCGGATGATAACATGTGATTCTGCCATTCCTGTCACCTCTTGAGTTCATACTTTGAAAAATGTCACTTGTTTGCCGAAAAGCAGCTTCGCGAGTCCAATCGTGCCGAAAGAAACGGCCAAAAGCACGCAGGTCAGGGCCGCCGCCTTGCCATAGAAGCCATCGCTGACAAGATTCATTATGCTGAATGTTGCCACGGAATTTTTCGATGTTGAAAGGAACACGATGACGCTCAATGTGGTTATTGCGCGAATGAAGGACATAATGAAAGAGGAGAAAAAGGGACCTTTGATGAGCGGGATTTCAATTTCACGGAAGATTCTCAAGCTTCCCGCGCCGAGGTTGCTCGCCGCTTCGCTGAATGAGGGGGAAATCTGCTGGAAGGCGCCGATTCCCGTCTGGTAGCCAGTCGATATGTTCCAGAAGACCATGCTGAGAATAATGATGGCCGCTGTGCCATAGAGATCGACAGGTGGTTTGGTGAAGCCGATCGAATAGCCAATGCCAAGGAATATGCCTGGCAGGGCGGCTGGCAGCATGCAGGTGAAATCGACGAAGCGCCTGCCGGCGAATTTCTTCCTGGAGACCAGGAACGCCGCCGTCATTGCGAAGAGGGAGCTCGCAAATCCCGCGATGGCTGAATACGAAAGGCTGCGTACCAATTCTTTCGAGCGTGTCAGGATCTCGGTCAGGTAACGCGTAGTGAGGGTCCAGTCATAACCCCAGCCATTGACGAAGGCGCCGACGATCAGTCCGAAATAGACGAGGAGTACCAGCACCGAAACAAGGGCGCAGATAGTGAACAGGATGCACTTCATCACCTTACCGGTTTTCTGGATAGGCATTTGGGCTATTTTCCCGGTTACCGTCACGTAGGATTTGCGGCCAACCCAATAGCGTTGCACGATAAAGATGATGAGCGAAGGGGCGAGGAGCAGGATGGACAGGACTGCGGCGCCTGCTATGTCCGCCCAGCCTTCTACCCGCATCCAGGCTTCGGTGGCCAGGACAGAGAAGCTGCCCGAGATCATTATGGGGTTGCCGAAATCAGCCAGGACCTGGATGGCGACGAGCAGGGCGGCCCCAGCCACGCCAGGGCGTGCGAGTGGAAGGGTCACGGTGCGGAACAGTGTCGGGCCGGAAGCGCCAAGGTTTCTGCCCGCGTATTCGAGCATGGGCGATATCGATTGGAGCACGCCTTCCATAACAAGAAAGGCGACGGGGAAGAACGCGATCGTCTGGGCGAGCCATAGGCCCTGCCAGCCGAAAATATTGACATCGAGTCCCAAAAGGCCTTTGGTGATAAGGCCGTTTCTTCCAAACATCATGATATAGCTGAAGGACACCATGAAGGGCGGCGAGAAAAGCGGGAGTATGCTGATGAACTTGAAGACTTTTCGCCCTGGTACATTAGTCCTCGTTACCGTGTATGCAAATATGAATCCGATAAAAGTGGCGGTGAGCGTTGAAAGACACAGCATGAGCAGACTGTTCAGCGCTGTGCGCATGTAACGCGCATTGGTGAGGATGGAGACGAAATCCTTGGCTTTCGGGTAGGTCAGGACTTCGAAGATCGGATAGATGATGAACATCAGCAGGCACAGAACTATAAAGAAGATGAGAATTGACTCGGGCAATTCCCTGATGCGATGTTTCATATGCTTCCCTTTATTTCATGATGCACCGTCGCAGGCAGCATGGCGCGGCATTCCTGGTGGCGGAACGCCGGGAATGCCGCGCCATGTCCGGCGCGATGTCTGACTTGTAAAAGCCGGCTGCTTTGCTTATTTGCCAGTGATCTCCGACCACTGCTTTTTCCAACGATCCACATTGTCTGCAGCTGCTTTCAGATCCCATGGCGCGAGTTTGAGCTGATCAAAGGGAGGAATGCCGGCGGGCATCTCAACGTCGCCGCGAACCGGATACCTGAAGCCATTCTTTGCATTGATCGTGCCGGCCTGCGGCGAAAGCAGGAAATCGATGAATTTCCTGGCCGCTTCTTCGTGGGGGGCGCCCTTCAGAATCGACCCACATCCGATTTCAAAGCCGGTGTCCTTGGGAAACACGACCGTTACAGGCAGGTTTCCCTGCATTTTCTGCTTGAGCGCATCATGGCCCCATGCAAAGCCGACCATCGCTTCGCCCTGTGAAATGAGCGGGATGCATCCATTCGCACCCTTCGTATACTGTGAGACGCTCGGATGGAGCTTGCGGATATAGTCAAATCCTGCGTTTTCGCTTCCCAGCCTGAATATCTGGGCGCAGAGCATAAGATAAGCGCCGCCGGTGGTTGCAGGGTTGGATGCGATAACCTGGCCCTTGTAGACCGGGTTCAACAGGTCGTCCCAGGTGGCTGGCGGGTTGATGCCGAGCGGCTTTACCTTCTGCTCATACAGCTTGTTGTTGTAGACGAGGCACAGGGCGCCGAGATACCAGCCTGTCCAGTAACCATCGGGATCCATGAATCTTGTTTCGATCTTGGCCTGCTTAATGACTGGCGATGAATATTTTGCCAGGTAGCCACCGGATGCAAGGTCGGTGTGGAAGTTGGAATTTCCACCAATGAAAACATCTGCCCGGGGATGGGTGGATTCGGCCTTGATCCGCGCGGAGATGGTTCCCGCTTCCTCGATCTGGAGGGCGATTTCCGCGGTGAGCCCGGTCGCCTCCTTGAAGGCGGCGGCAAGTTCGTTGGCCGTTTTCTCATCGAGCGCCGCGTACACGATGACCGTGTCATCAGTACCTTTCGCGAAAGCACTCATAGCAACCAGAAGTGCACACAACAAAACCAGTAACTTTTTCATGCAAGACCTCCTTTTCTCGATTCAGATGTATCATGGCCGTTCTCCAGTTAAAGTACAGCC
>JAJFUL010000292.1 GCA_021372425.1 Spirochaetaceae bacterium | reverse complement strand
CTTCACCAAACCTGCGGTCTCGACCCCCTCCTTGTCCCAGACGGTGACCCTGGTTCCGCTTCCCGTCCGTTCGACAGGCACATGGACCGCAAGCCTGTCAGGCACGACGATAAGGCCACCCGAATGGACTCCAAGATTGCGAGGCAGGCCGACAAGGCGCGGATAGAGACGGGTGATTTCGGCCCAGGCATCATCCACGCCTCCGGTGGCCGCCATTGCCCCCTCGCGACCATCAGGGAGCGGGGGGCTGCCAAAGAACGGGATGGTGCGGCGTTCCATGGCATGATGGCGCTCGAAGGCTGTGATTTCGGCCTCGGACATCCCATAGGCCCGGGCCGTTTCATGCAGCGCCGCCCGCCTCTGGAAGCAGACATGATTTGAGACCCGTGCCGCCCGCTCTTCCCCAAAATCCCTGATGACCGAGGCGATGAGGGTGTCCCGTTCATCCCATGCAAAATCGATGTCGATGTCCGGCGGGTCTTTGCGGCCAGGGTTCAGAAAACGCTCAAAGTAGAGATCGTACCGGATGGGATCGACATCGGTAATGCCCAGACAGTAGGATACGATGCTGGCTGCCGCGCTTCCCCTGCCGCAAGTCCGCGAAGAGCGCTTTACAATGTCCCTGACCACAAGGAAGTAATCGCTGAATCCCTTCGTGTCGATGATGCCAAGTTCATAGTCTATCCGCTTCAGGACAGCTTTGCTTGGAATTCTGTACCGCCGGCCAGCCCCTTCGAGAACAAGCCTGCGCAGAAGCGCGGCCGAACCACCAGGCTCATCAGTCCTGTATTGTGGAAATATGAAGCCGTCAAAAAGGCTGGAAAACCGGGCGGCGCCGGCTATTGCCTCGTTAGCCGCCAGTGCCTCTGGCAGTTCGGAATAGGCGGCGGCAAAGTCTTTTGGCGCGGGCAGAACGGCGCCTGCGGGTGCACAATCATCCTCGCCTACATCGGACACAGTCTTGTTGCCGGCAATAGCGAGAAGGACCCGCTGGGTGTCCCTGTCTGCCGTCTCGAGGAAACAGGTCTCGCCAGTGGCTGCGCAGGGGGCCTTCGTGTGGAGGAGACGCCGCCACCGGCTCTTGTTGAAAGGGCTCATGAGCGCGTAAAAACTTTGGCCCACGTTCTCCTGCGCACAGGCCCCCTCCAGCAATTCAAGGTCATCGGTGATGACAATGATACCCTCATGGTCCAAAAGGATGGCGCTGCGGGCGTTGAAACCGTCGCGTCCAGCTGCAGCTGCGCCGCTGATTTTGGCGGCATGGCCGGTTTCGCCAACGCGACCAGCCTCGGCCCGGGCGGTCAGAATAGTAGATATGCGGGAAAAGCCAGAGCTGCTTTTGGCAAGCAGGATTGCGCGGCCACCGGAATAGCTAAGCTCGGTCCCGATAATTGGTCTGATTCCCGTTTCCTTGCACGCTTCAATAAAAGAAGGAATTCCGCAGACGGAATTGCGGTCTGTAAGGGCGAGAGATTCATATCCCAGCTTGGCAGCCCCCCGGGCAAGCGCCTTCGGCTGTACGGTTCCAAATAGGAACGAATAGGCTGAAGTGACAAAAAGAGGAGCGATCATAGCGTCAGGCCTTCGGTTGCGAGCGCGCTGCAGGGGAGGAGAGCCGCGAAGCCAAATCGGCCATGCACCGTGTCGAGCGCTGTCTGCAGGCGGGCTAGACGCGGACCGCCAGGCTCGAAAAGATCGAATTCCGGGCCCGCGGCACCAATCTCCGAAAGTTCGAGCGCAAGGCGGCGTATACGGACACGGCGGACTCTGGCGTGCCCGAGGGCGCCCATCGCCAAGGCCAGGATTTCGTCATCCCTGACACGCAGACTGCCGGACCTTGCTGTCCCCGAATGCTGCGTTCCATCGGTATATGAGAGGGTGATTGCAGCCTTGTGGGCGCCGACGCCCGTTTTTCGGAGTTTGAAGGCGAGTTCCGCCACAAGCGCTCCCAGCCGGAGCCGGATGATATCGGAATCCGCCGTGTCCGGATCAAAGACGATCCTGCCGTGCAACGCCCTGCGTGCGACAGGCTCAGGGTCCACTGGCGACGTATCGATGCCGCGGGCCCGCGTCACGAGTTCGGGGCCATGGGGGCCGATCGCCCGGGCATCTCCTGCTGAAAGATCGGCCAGCTGTCCGATCTCTTCGATATCGAGCAGCGTAAGCCTGCCCATAAGCACTGGTCCTACACCCGGGAGGAGCTGGACCGGCTGCCTTCTGATGAGCGTTGTTTCCTCATTGGTGGAAAGCGCGACAAAACCCGAAGGCCGGAAAACCCTGGTCGCAACCTTGCTCACGGTCTTGTTCGAGGTAAGTGCGAGACTTGGTGAAAGTCCGGTATTCTCGATGATATCAAGACGGAGTTTTTGTACCGCGTCTTCCGGAGCGCCAAAAAGACGGCTTGTTCCTGCAAGGTCGATGAACAGATGGCCGGAACCTGCGCGCTCCACGAGGGGACTATACCCCATGGTGATTTCCCATATCCTGTTTTCGGTTTTCCTGTAAAATTCCGGCCGGGGGTTCTTTACCCGCAGGCTGGGACAGATTCCCCGGGCCGCGGACAGATTCATGCCGCGCCGCAGGCCTTCCCGGTACGCACGCGGGGAAATGTCGAGTACCGTTGCCCGCGGCAGCGCTTCGTTGGCGATGACAAAAGGCCGATCCCTCAGGCTGTGGTCGAGGCTGGCTTCGATCGCAGCCGCGAGCCCGACTGCGTTGATATGCAGGATTGTACCCGATGACATGCCCACCGCCTACATGAGTTTCGCAGCCCGGGCGATATCGACCAAATTCCGGGCATTTGTGGCTGCGTTGCCGTGACGATGATTGTTGAAGTAAATCCGGAGTTTTTTGGCCTGGATGCCCATGGACTCGATCCGGGGAAGCCAGAGGGCAAGTTCTTCCTTGGAATAGCGATATTCATACCGACTTCCCGCATCGCCATCCCACCAGGCCCCTGCATTTCTCCCGTGAAATCGCACATAGCCAATATCTGAAGTGACAAGGTCCGAAGCCGGCGGAAGACCTTCCAGCTTGGGCATATCGAGGGCGCAAAGGGCTATGTTCCTGGTCTTGAGGCTTTCGATCACACGGGAATTGAGCCATTCGGCGTTCCTGAACTCGACAGCGAGAGGAAAAATGGCCAGCGCCTTGAGTACCCGATCCAAGTATCGGCGCTCATTGTCGCGGTAGTGGAAGGAAAAGGGAAATTCGAGAAGGACGGCACAGAGCCGATTCGCCTCGGCGAGTGGAGACACGCCGCGTATGAATTCATCGACACTGCTCTCCCATGTGCCGGGGTCCACGCTATGGGTGAGTGACTTGTGGGCTTTGATCGAGAAATCGATGGGCCTCCGTGTTTTTCCCAGGAGGGTCACCATCTGTTGAGGCTTCGGCATACCATAATATGAAAAATTGAGTTCGACTGTGTCGAATGCCTCGCTGTAGGCGCCAAGATATTCACTTCGGCCTATGCCACTGGAATAGAAAACGCCTTCCCATTCCGGGTAGTCATAGCCCGATGTACCGATACGGAGATCGCAGAGAGGTTTGGTGTCAAGGTCCATACACTACTTATACTATACGGACGTGTAGTTATCAAGTATTCATTTATACCAATGTTTTTCATCGAAAATTTGCAATCCATCACTGTATGCGCAAATTATTCGAGTCGAGGGAGAATTACACAAATTGGAAAAACTTTTTCTTGCTAAAAATAAATTCGTGTTGTATACTACAGGTATTGCTAATGGATGTTAGATGTTTTGTAGTGAATTGATATTGTATAATTACTTACAAGTTATGACATTAATCTACTGTTCGATTTTGGTGCGATTTTATTCATGATGGTCGTAATTAAATTTTTCTTATAAGGAGATGCATGCTATGGCAAGCTCCAAGACGCTGCGTCAAATTTTGCAGGAAAAAAATGGCAACTGTTTTCTGGTTCCTTGTGTCTACGACTGCTGTTCCAACCGGGCAGTTGAAATGTGTGGATTCCCCGTGAGCCTCTTGAGTGGCGGGGAATTATCTATAGCAATGAATGGGTGCATCGATTACGGTTTTACCAATCTTACCGATTTGGAATGGATGGTGTCGCGTATCACGCAAACATCGTCTATCCCGGTTATCTGTGATATCGAAGATGGCTTCGGTGGACCTTTGGCCGTATATCGTGCCGCAAGGCGCTTGGCAGCGGCAGGGGCTGCCGCCGTTCAACTCGAGGATGCGGGGGACATGGAAGATTCGACTAAAATCCTTCCGCGTGAGCAATATATGGCAAAAGTTCGGGCAGCTATTGAAGCACTGAAGGGCAGCGATTGTATGCTCATCGCACGAACGAATGCGGATCCTTCCATCCCTGAGGAAATGAAAGAGGGGTGTGATCGGTTGCAAGAAGCGATGAATCTCGGTGCTGACCTTGCCATGATGGTGAAGGTGACAAAGTATACCCAGGCCGTGGAAATGAGCAAAATTGTGACAGGTCCGAAAATTTTCGCAGATGTTCGTGCTGACAAAGATACTGGCGAGCCATTCTGCACCATGGAACAGCTCACTCCCTTAGGGTTCGTCATGTGTTCCTCGCACTACACCATGAAGGCGGCGATGGAAGGAATGCTGGAGCATGGCCGGGCTAATTTCAGGAACCAGAGCGTTGGCTATACCTTCACCCACGCCCCCGCATCCGGCGTCCACAGTTTTTCTGCCACGCCATTGTTCGATCCCCAAAGTTATATGGCATTGGAACGCAGTTTTACGAAAACCGATAAGCAGTACACGATTGTTGGCAACGCGGTCGAGGATTTTCCTGAAGGATGGACTCGGCCTGATATAAAGAATCGATT
>JAJFUL010000289.1 GCA_021372425.1 Spirochaetaceae bacterium | reverse complement strand
AGTACGGTGCGTGGATCGAGGCCGGCGCTGCGGGCGTAGGTAAGGGCCTCGACAGTGCCGGCGAGGCTGCCCGCAATGGCGATCTGGTTGGCCATCTTGGTATGCTGTCCGGCGCCAGGCCCGCCCTGCCGGATTATCGTCTTGCCCATCAACACGAACAGCGGTTTTGCAGCGAGGAAGGCCTGCTCGTCCCCGCCGACCATTATCGTGAGGGTGGCGGACCTGGCGCCGAGATCGCCGCCCGAAACCGGTGCATCGAGGGCAGTACAGCCGGCAGCCGCGGCCTCTTCGCTTATTTTCATCGCCAGATCGGGGCGGGATGTGCTCATGTCGATAAGGATGGTTCCGGGGCGACAGTTGGCGATGAGGCCCGCAGCGCCGAAATAAACTTTTTCCACATCGGCCGGGTAGCCGACCATTGTGATGATGATATCGCACTCGGGGGCAAGCTCTGCAGCGCTGTCGCGCCATTCGGCTCCCGAAGCAAGAAGCGTGGCCGCTTTCGTGGCTGTCCGCGTGTTGACGAGAAGCCTCTTGCCCCCTGCCAGTATATGGCCGGCCATCGAGTTTCCCATGACGCCCAAGCCGATGAAGCCTACCGTGCCGATTTCCTTACTCATGATCGATCCCCCAAAATGGATACTATAGCATATTTTCAATGAAAAATACCGGTTCTTTTCAAAAGAAAGGCGGCGGGACGTTTGTGGACTCAAGGCATGCAGCAGTGTTATAATACGCATGATCAATGCTCGCGGTGCCCTCGGTTTTGCGTTGCAAAAGCAAGGGATAAAAGGGAAGACGGTACAAGCCGTCGCAGCCCCCGCTACTGTGAGCCAATGCATGATAGCTGTCCCCGACAGGAGCTTTTCTTTTCGAGCAGAACGCCTGCCGGGCCGCACGAGGTTCCAGACCTTGTCCGGACCACTGGAAAAACCGCGAGGATTTCCGGGAAGGGAGACAGATCATCGGGAAAGAAGCCGCGATTTTTCGCGCCGATGCGCTGAAGAGTGCGCTGAAAAGAGCTTCTCTTTCCAGCTTGGCAAGCCAGGAAACCTGCCGCAGGCAAATCATTTTTCCGGCTCTTCGGAGGGAGGAGAGGAATATGCGCAAATCGTCTATTCCGCTGACAGTATTGATTTTCATGGCTTTTATCAGCAGCGCAGCTGCGCCCTGCATCCATGCGCAGGCGAAGGTTGCACAGCTCAAGGCCACGTCGTCCCAGGTGCCATTTGGCGTCCAGCTTGGCGCCGATGGCACGATGAAATTGCCATTTCCCGCCCATTTTTCCCTGCAATATAAGGAAGGCTTCAAGGTCCTGACGGTAAATTCGCCCTGGCCGGGCGCGGCCAGGGGCTACAGCTATGTGCTCTATCCGCGAGGCAGCGCCAAGCCGACCGGCATCAAGGCTGACCGATTCATCCAGACGCCCGTCAGCTCCGTCGTTTCGTTCTCGACTACCTATCTTCCCGCGCTGGAGGCGATCGGTGAGCTGAAATCGCTGGTGGGCGTGGACAACAAGGATTACATCTACAATCCGGCGGTGCGGAAGCTGATCGCCGAAGGCAAGGTCGTGGAGACCACGAAGAGCTTTTCGCCCGACATCGAGCGCCTCATATCGCTCAATCCCGATGTGATCCTGACGTATGGGGTCGGAAGCGAGTGGGACACGCATCCCAAGATGGAGGAGGCAGGCCTGCCGGTTGTGCTGCTTGCAGACTGGAACGAGAATGAGCCGCTTGCGCGCGCCGAATGGTCGGTTTTCCTGGCTTCCTTTTTCAACAAGGAAGGTGAAGCCTTGGCAGGCTTTAATGCGATCCAGTCCGAATACAATTCGATCCGAGACAAGGCAAGAAAGGCGAAAGACAAGCCAAGCGTCCTGGTTGGTGGGCCTTACAACGGCACCTGGAGCGTCTCCGGCGGTGGAAGCTACATGGCCAGGTTGATCGCGGACGCGGGCGGGGACTATCTCTGGGCTTCGAATTCGAGCACGGGCAGTCTGACGCTTTCCATAGAGGCAGTATTCGGAAAGGCGATGGGTGCGGCTATCTGGCTGAACCCCGATGGTTCTGCCACGAAGCTTACCGAAGTTGTGGCGATGGATCCGCGTTTTGCCTCGATTCCCGCCTTTGCAGAGGGGAATGTCTGGAACAGCACACTCAGGCTGAGTCCCGGTGGCGGCAACGATTACTACGAATCGGCGGCGATGCAGCCGCAGGTGGTGCTTGCGGACATGGTGGCGATTTTCCATCCCGAGCTGATGCCGGATCACCGGTTCTTCTATTATCGCAAGCTGGGGAAATAGGGCTTACCGACCCGGCAACTTAATAGTGGTGTTTTTCGCGAGAATAGCCCGTTACGATGGGCTTATTCTCGCGAAATATGTGCGCTGTCTTGTTGCCGGGTCAGTAAGGCCAGGGACGGTACGAATGAAGGATTCGAATGAAGGCGGACGCTGGCGGACCTGGGGTCCGCTGCTGCTTGCGGCGATGTTCCTGCTCTTCATGCTCGACCTGGCTTATGGGTCGGTGAAGATTCCTTTCGGCGAGGTGCTGAGGGCGCTTTTCGGAAGGAGCGAAAACCAGGGATGGAACACAATCGTGCAAGTCTTCAGGCTGCCCAAGGCCATTACGGCGATCCTGGCGGGCTCTGCCCTCGCGGCATCCGGCCTCATACTCCAGTCGATATTCAGGAATCCGCTGGCGGGACCCGATTCACTGGGAATAGGCTCCGGCGCATCCATCGGCGTCGCGCTGCTGATGCTGGCAACAGGGACGAGCGGCACTTCACTGTTCGGTTCGCTCTCGGTTCCCGGCTATGCCGCGCTGGTACTGGCCGCAAGCCTGGGTTCAGGCGTGATATTGGCAATAATCCTGCTGCTTTCCCGCAAATTCGAACATGGTGTCACGCTGCTCATAATCGGGATACTGGTGGGCTATTTCGCGGGGAGCATCGTGTCGCTGATTGTCTATTTCGGTTCGCCACAGAAGGTCCAGCAGTACTTGGGCTGGACTTATGGCTCGTTCTCGGGGGTCAGGATGAACGAGCTACCGGTTTTTGCCATTGCGATAGCCTGTGGCCTTCTGCTGACCCTGCGTTCCTCGAAGGCGCTCAATGCTTTCGCCGTGGGTGAGAATTTCGCACTGACACTGGGCATCCAGGTGAAGCGCGAAAGGACGAGGCTGCTGGCGGCGGCGGCCATTCTGGCTGGCAGCGTGACGGCCTTTTGCGGGCCAGTGGCTTTCCTCGGTATCGCGGCCCCGCAGGCCGCACGCAGGTTGTTCAGGAGTTCGGATCATCATGTCCTGCTTCCGGCGACCATGTTGATAGGCGTGCTCATTTCGCTTGTCGCCGACATCATCTCGCAGATGCCGCAAGGCGGATCGATCCTGCCGATAAATCCGCTCCTGGCACTGATCGGGGCGCCTTTCATCCTCGGCATGTTCATCAGGGGCAATGGAGCTGCTCCGCGCGATGCCGGAGGCTCGCCATGAAGTCAATCCGACATGTGCCTGGTGTGCCGGAGCGGCCTGCCGGTCAGGCTTTACCGGATGGGGCTTACGCCGGAGCCGGCGTTGGGCAGGCAAGTGCGGCCGGGGACGGCAAGGCGGGCGCGCTGCCCGGCGAAGCAGCCGGCACGCTGCTCATCGCGAAGGATCTGGCTACGGGCTGGGGAAAGAAGAAGAACAAGATCATTCTGTCCAAGGGCATTTCGCTGCAGATCTCGGGCGGGCGGCTCTCGGCACTTGTCGGGCCGAACGGCTCGGGCAAATCGACACTGCTGAGGACTCTTGTCGGGCTGCAGCCCCGGCTGGGCGGCGAGGTCCTCCTCCAGGGGAAGCCGGTCGAAAGCCTGTCGGCCGAGGAACGCGCCCGCAATGTAGCCTGCGTCTTCAACGAGCGGCTCGATGCAGGTTATTTCACCGTTTTCGATATGGTCGCTTTCGGCCGTTACCCTTATACGGATACGAGAAACAGCCTGACGGGGGAGGACCTCGCCCAGGTAGAGCGGGCGATCGCTGCGGTGGGGATGACTGCTTTTTCGCGGAGAGCCTTTTCCGGGCTTTCGGATGGAGAGAAGCAGAAGACCCAGCTTGCGCGCGCTATTGCGCAGAATGCGCCCATCCTCGTCCTCGACGAGCCAACGGCATTCCTCGATGCACCTTCCCGGATGGAGATTTTCGATCTGGCAGGAATCCTGGCGCATGAGATGGGGAAAGCTGTAGTCGTCTGCACGCATGAAGTGGATTTGGCCCTGCGTTCCGCTGATGAGATGTGGGTCATGGACAGGGAGCACTGTTTCCTGTCGGGGACACCGGCTTTCGTGTCATTCTCAGGCGCGATAGGCAGGGCATTTGCCTCGAGCCGCGCCCGCTTCGATCCAGCAAGCGGGACCTTCAGAATGGATAGGCGGCATCCCCGCTCAAGCTAGAATTTGTATCCGAAACGGCGAAGCATGGCCACGCGCGCCTTCTTGTCCTCGTCATTTTCGACGCCAATCGGCGATGAGCCATCGATGACGCCCAGTATGCCGGCGCCCTGTTCGGTCCTGGCGCGGATGATTTGCAGCGGGTTCGCGGTGGCGCAGAAGATGTGGCAGACTTCGGGGCATGCCTTGATCCTATCCAGCACATTGATGGGGTAAGATCCGGGGCCGAGGATGAGAAAGAAAGTGTGGCCTGCCGCGACGGCTTTTGCGCAGGATGCGGCGGCAGCTATGAAGGCCGGATCCGTGCCTTCCGTTCTGACAAGGCAGGGCGCGGAGGCTTCGTTGAAGGCGAGTCCATAGCGGGCGCCGGGAACGGAATTGGCCATTATTTCGGCTATATCTTCGACTGATTTGATGAAATGGGACTGCCCGACAATGATGTTGCAGTCCACGGGTATCGAAAGCTGAACAAAATCCAGGTCCATACAGCGCCCCTTCATTTCGGTGTGCCGACAGGTGCGGCGTACAAGGCGAACATATCCTCGCCGTCAAGGCCGAGATAAGCATCGAGCTTCTTCTGGTCATAAGCGCCGATCGCGCAGGTTCCGAGGCCGAGTGCTTCGCAGGCCAGGTAGAGGTTCTGACAGGAATGGCCGGCGTCGAGCGCGACCAGTTTGTCTGCCGCTTTGCCATAGCGCCACTCGCTCCGGTATGGTACGGCTGCCCACATGATCACGCAGGCGGAATCCCGGAACTGCCCATTGAGCGCGTCGTCCAGCCCGACGGAATCATCCCCTTCCCTTTCCAGGACGAGCGAATGTTCGAGCGGCAAATAGCGGTAAAGGCCAATTTTCAGACCTTCGACATTATGGGCGAACACATAGAGGTCGAGAGGATGGCGGGCGCCGCCTGAGGGCGTGGTCCGGTAGGAGAACTTGCCTTTGTTTTCGCGGACGCCTTCGCAGGCCCATAGAAGATAGGAGAGTTGCTCCATCGATAGTCTGGTATGGGAAAAGACGCGGCGCGACTTGCGGTTCATGAGGAGGTAATGGAGAGAGGATGGCGGGCTTGCCGGCACGGCCCCCGTGATTGCGGCATAGGCGCTCTCGACTGGAGGCAGCGCCACGATGCTGTCGTCTTCTTCCGGTGGGAATTCCTGCGGGGGCATTGGCATACCGCGCGACTGATCGGATTTCGTCTCAGTCACCAGATGCCAGTTAGATTTGAGAAAATCCCTGCCCTGTTCAAAACGCTTATCCATACCTATGCTCCTTCAAACAACGATATGACAGGGCTGGCCTTGCGTCAAGAACCGTGCCGGGCAGTATCGCCAGGCTTGCAGTTGCGCTATTGTTGTACCAGGAGAGAAACCGGATGCGTATGGTCGAACAAAAACTAAAAGCCATGCAAACCTCCGACGGGGCTGGCGTCAAGATCAGGCGGGCTTTCGGCTATGCCGAGCGTCAGCTGTTCGATCCCTTCCTGATGTTGGATTTTTTCGGTTCCGACAACCCCGATGACTATCTCGCCGGATTCCCCTGGCACCCGCATCGGGGCATCGAGACAGTCACTTACCTCCTCGAGGGAGAGGTGGACCATGGCGATTCCATGGGCAACACGGGCAGAATCGGCCCCGGTGACGCCCAGTGGATGACTTCTGGCTCGGGAATAATCCACCAGGAGATGCCGAAACCCGGCAGGAAGGGGCCCGGCATGCACGGCTTCCAGCTTTGGGTCAACCTGCCGGCTTCGCTCAAAATGGTGGAACCGCGCTACCGCTCCGTCGCTGCTGCCGAGATTCCCCGCATTTCCAAGCCGGGGGCGGAAATCGGTGTGCTTGCAGGCAGCTTCGAGGGGCATGAAGGTGCGACGCCGGACCTGTTTGTCCCGGTCCTGTACTTAATCATCCGGCTCGAGCCGGACGCGAGACTCCCGATCAGCGTGCCTGCCGATTATAATGCGGCAGTTTTCGTCCATGAGGGAAAAGCCGGGATTGGGGGCACGACGCTGACCGAGGGAACAGTGTGCCGCCTGCCTCCGCAGGAAGAAGCGTTTCCCGGACTTCCTGACAGGATCGAATTGACCGGCGGGTCTCCCGAAGGCGCTGGCCTTCTCCTGATGGCGGGCAAGCCGCTGGGA
>JAJFUL010000276.1 GCA_021372425.1 Spirochaetaceae bacterium | reverse complement strand
CTTATTGCGGAAAGTCACCTGGGAGGCTCCGATGTGCTGGGTGATCCCACCCATCTCGCTCGAAACCACGTCTGTCTTGCGGATCGCGTCCAGCAGCAGCGTCTTGCCATGGTCGACATGCCCCATGACGGTGACGATCGGCGGCCTTGGCTTCATCATGGCCGGATCATCGCTCGCTTTTTCAATCACAGTCTCATCATAAAGGCTTACGATTCTGACTTCACAGCCATATTCGCTGGCCAGGATCGTTGCTGTCTCGGCATCGATCTTCTGGTTTATTGTGGCCATAACGCCGAGACTCATCAGTTTGCCGATAAGCTCTGCCGGCTTGATGTTCATTTTCTTGGCGAGATCACTCACCGAGATGTTTTCCATTATGTCAATCGACTTGGGTATGGCAATTGCCCGGGATTCGGCCTTCTTCTTGAGTTGGAGCTCTTTCTCCAGCTCAAGATCGTCTTCCCGCCTTGTAAAGTTCGTTTTCCGCTTGGTCGCTGGCTTCCTCTGCGCTGTCTTACTGCTCTCCATGGGGGAAGGACCTGAGGAAGGGCCTCTGCCGCCAAAACCAGGCCCACGCCCTGTGCCAGGAGCTCCTGGCCGACCAGCACCAAACCTGTTCTGGGAATAGGGATATCCACCTGGTCTACTGCCAGCAGGACCGCCTTGGGGTCTCGGCCCGCGGTTGTAGCCGCCTTGCCCGCCACCATAGGGCGGTCGCTGCCCCTGATAGCCACCCGGCTGCCCGGGGTAAGGTCTACTTCCCTGATAGGAGCCAGGGCCTTGTGGCCTTGCAGGAGATTGCCCGGCATCGCGGCCTGGGCCCGGGCCCGGTCCACTCCGGTCGTAGCTGCTGCGTCCACCTTGATAGCCGCCTTGGTAGCTACCACCCTGATAGCCGCCGCCCTGGCTACCACCCTGGTATCCCCTGCCTTGGTAGCCACCCTGATAACCGCTTGAGGATCCGCTGCTGCCTTGATAGCCCGAACCGGGGGCAGCCCCACCTCGCTGGTAAGTTCCCCTACCTTGATATTGGTCTCCCTGATATCTGCTTCCCTGGCTATCCTGGGGACGATAACCGCTCCTGTCGGCTGGCCGGCCGGAAACAAAGCCAACAGGCCCTGTCCTCGGTCTGGAAGTCTGCATCCCATCACGTCCCGAAGCGCTTGGCACTGGCTTCGCAGGACTGGATGATGAGGAGGCTGTATTCGATTTAATATCTTTTTCGGCCGATTGCTGGCCCGATGACGGCTGCCCGCTCCCGGCTTCCGGAACTTTTGCCTGTCTGGAGATTGCGGGATGAGATATGGATGTTTCCGGCGTCCCTGCAGGAGCAGGTTTTGTCGTGCCACCCTCTCCCTTGAGCTCCGAAACTCTCTCTTCTGACGGCGCCACCTGCTTCTCGGGAGCAGCTGCCTGCTGCATTGCTGAAGCGACACTGCTGCCCTCCTGCTCTCCAGGTTCCGTTTCATGATGCGCGACCACTTTCGCCGGTGCCTTTTTCAGCACAATTTTCTTCTTCACAACCACAACCTTGCGCTTTTCAGCGGCCAGTTCCTCCTCGGTCTTGGGAGATTGCACTGGTGCCTCTGCTGCATTCGGTTTGGACTGCTTGATGAGGTGAACCTTTTTCTGAGAGTTTTCGGTATTATCCGTCATATCCTACCTTTACGCCCCTTGCTCATCGTCGCCATATTCAAAACTCAATTCCACACCACAGGAGGGGCAGCGTTTCATATCAGGCGTCACAATGGTTCCGCAATCGGGGCATGCGTACTCTTCGCCCTCGGAAGATCCGGTTTCACCCTCATCTTCCTGGACTATTTCGATATTTTCTTCAATGATTCCCCTGATTTTCCCGATGTCGGCAACATCAATGCCCGACTTCTGCGCAAGGGCTGCATCATCCTGCTCGAGGAAATCCTCGACAAGAGCCACGCCGGCAGCCGACAGCGCCTCGATCCATTCAGGCTTCATATCGGGCAAATCGGACAGGTTGACATTCTCTTCTCCCGCTTCGGGTGCGGCTTCCTCATCACTGCCTGCAAACAGACTGTCAGCAGCGCGTTTGAGCTCGAGGTTCCTGCCGTCCTGCAGGTATTGTTCCTCGGTCTTGACATCAATATTCCAGTCGCAAAGCCGATTGGCAAGCTTGACGTTCTGGCCCATCTTCCCGATCGCGATGGAAAGCTCCTTGTCGGAGACAATAGCCAACGCCGTATGCTTTGCTTCGTCGAGGATGTGAACGGCACGAACTTCTGCCGGTGATAAGGCGTTCTTTATAAACTGTCTTGGATCAACATCATATTTGACGAAGTCGATCTTCTCGCCTTCGAGTTCCTGACTTATCAACTGGCTGCGGATGCCCTTGGGACCAACGCATGCGCCAACCGGATCGACATCATCGCGCTTGGAATATACAGCGACCTTGGTGCGATAGCCCGGCTCGCGTACGATTTTGAAGATCTCGATCGTTTTGTCATAGATTTCCGGAATTTCGAGCTCGAGAAGTTTCGTGACAAATTCGGCGTGGCTCCTGGACAGAATGATCTGAAGGCCATTCTTGCCCTTGTCCACCTCGTAGATGAGAGCCTTGATCCGGTCTCCAACATGATAGACTTCGCGCGGAGACTGATACTTCTTGGGGAATATTCCCTCGACCTTGCCAAGGTCAACATAAATAACGCCGTTGCGCTCGCGCTGGAAATAGCCGATGATCAGCTCACCCTGCTTGGATTTGTATTCCGCATAGAGCGTGTCGCGCGATATGTCCCTGAAATTTTGCCTTGTCGTCTGCTTGGCTACCATGACAGACTGCAGGTCAAACTCCTGCGGGTCGATAGGCAGCTCAAGGATATCGCCTATTTCGGCATCGAGAGCAAATTCTCTCGCATCAGAGAGCGCAATCTGCAGAACATCGTCATCAAGGTCATCGTCAGCCACTATCTCTTTCTTGGCATATATGTCGACGCCTTCATAATTGTCCTTGAATCGGATGATGGCATTTTCGCTCGTTCCATATTTCTTCTTGTAGGCTGCCAGCAGGGCTTCCTTGAGCGTATTGACAATCAGCTCTTCTGAGATGCCTTTTTCGCTGACCAGCTGTCGAATGGCTTCCGCCATGTCAGATGCCATTGGCTTACTCTCCCTTGTACCCAGAGTCCAGCCTTGCCTTCGCAATGGCTGAAATATCTATTGTCATTGGCCCTTTGTCGCCAATGAAGTCGATCTTGTCGCCCCAGTATTTCGCCAACCTGCCCTTCTGCCATTCGTTTTCCGACAGAAGGAGCAACTTGATATCCTGGCCTTCAAATGCTTTCCATTCTTTTGGGGTACGAATGATCCTGTCTATCCCTGGGCTTGTAACTTCAATTTCAGGATCCTGGATATTCGCAATACGCTGCAGTTGCGCCTGGATGAGCCGCGATGTTTTTGTACATTCATCGGTGCCAGTTCCGGATGGAGAATAGATCGTTGCCTTTGCCACGACATTGCCCTTGTGCTGCGACAGGGAAAATGCCAAAAGACTTATCCCCGCATTCGCAAGCAATGCCTCAATCTCCGATTCCAGGCCTGTTTGATCAATCACCTTTCACTGCCCTCTGTAGACTTCGCTTCTCTCCACGCCATACAGCACGCCAAAAAAAAAGAGTCGTTAGCCGACTCTCCTTATTCCTAAAAAGAATCTGTTTATTTTTACATACCCTTATACTAATGGTTCAATCTGCCTTAGTCAAGCGTCGTATGCAAGGCCTGCAATGGTGGGAATTTTATGGAATGTTTCAATCCATGGCGAGCACGAGCACCACGATATCCTCTGATCCCTTTCCCCTAAGGGCTTTCGCACAGGCTTCTGCTGTTGCTCCCGTCGTAAAGATGTCGTCGAGAAGCAATACGTGGGATGGCGCCTTTTCATTGCACGAGGGATCGAAGGCATATCCTTTTTCGGCGTTGCTTTTACGTCCTTCCCTCGTCAGTTTCTTCTGTTCCTCGTTGGGCAAACGCAAAAGCACTCGCCTGACGCATATCCCACGTTTTCCAAGCTGAGCTGCAACCGCTTCAACCTGGTCCCACTCCCTGGATTTGCGTTTTTCGGGCCTGGGCGGTACTGGCACCACGACATGATCCGGCCAGCGTTCCCGGATTACAGCTTCCAGTCGATCGGCCCAGAAGCCTGCCAAGGAATGGCGTTTGGCCATCTTATAGCCACGCACGAGCAATGCAGGAGTATCCCTATATCTGTATAGGGAATAGACTTCGTCAAACGACCTCTCCGTTGTGCGGCATGAATAGCAGGTTCCCTCTTCGGCAAACAGCTCTTTCCCGCAAATGCCACAGCGGTGTGCAGGAGCAGCCGGAAGTTCCTCGAGGCAGTCTTCGCAAAGTGGAACACCTGCAGCGCCCTCCAGTCGGATTATTTTACGCCCACAAACGATACAGTAATGAGGAGCAAAGGCATCGAGAATAAGACTGGCCAGAATGCCTGGCCTGCCTGAATCCGAAGACCGGTCGTTGGATAACATGAGTGATTGGGTGTTGTCCTGCACAGGGATGAAGACGCGATGTCTCAGCTCCCTTGCTTCAACATTTCCGAAATATCTGCAAGAAACTGCATGGCCTGGAGGGGGGTCATCCTGTTTATATCGGCACTCCGTATCTTAGCCAGGGCGATG
>JAJFUL010000244.1 GCA_021372425.1 Spirochaetaceae bacterium | reverse complement strand
AAGAGGCTTCGATGGATGGTTGTGCATGGAGGATTGCATTAGCACGACGAGCGAAGAAGTTGAAGTTTCGGCCAGGACAGTACGATCTCTCTGGGAACGCGCATAGGAGAAAGCCTGCAGTCATGGAAAGAATCAGATTTGGATTGTATGGATATGGAAAGGTTGCCCAGCTTCATGCGCGAGGCTATCGACCAAGGCCTGATTGGCGTCCCGCTTCTTGGGCAGGCGACCATTCTTGGCTGGCGTGATGAAGCATACTACAATTCCGATCCGTGGCGTGGCACTTGGGAGGGAGAAGGCGGGGGGGGTCATCGTCAACCAGGCACCTCACCAGTTTGATCTTCTTTCCTGGTTCATGGGCCCTGTTTTCAGCGTTTCGGGCAATTGGATCAATGCCAATCACCCTTACCTCCAGGTAGACGACAGCGCCGTGGCAACCATCTGCTTCAAGAACGGTGGGGTTGGTTCCATTTTTGTCTCCAACTCGCAAAAGCCTGGCCTTTATGCAAAAGTCTATGTGCATGGAAGTTCGGGTGCATCAATCGGCATCCAGACCGATGGGGGAGCCATGTTCATTGCGGGCAGAAGCAAGGTCCTCGAGCCGCCTTTCAATGACCTGTGGACAATTCCTGGCCAAGAGGGGTTTTTTGAAAAATGGAAGCAGGAAGACAAGGACCTTTTCTCCAGCATCGATGCCACATGGTACTTCTTTTCACTGCAGGTCGATGACTTTGCCCACGCAGTCGCCATGAATGAGACAGCCAGCGTTACTGGCGATGATGGCCGGGAAGTGGTGAAGATCATCGAAGGCATCTATGAGTCTTCAAAAACACATCAGAGCGTTTTTTTTTAGCATCCATCTCATTGATGGCCAAGATGTACCCAAGGTGAATACCCAAACCCAGGAAAAATGCGATTTTGCAGCTTGCTTGAACAGGGGAAGTGCTCCGTGGTAGGATAGATCAATGAGTAATGTAGATGCCTCGGCATCGAATGAAATCCGTACTTTTCTGATCATCTCCGAACCACCTCCCGCAATCCTCACATGGAAAGCCCATATATTTTATTTTAGAACAATATATTACTAGGGCTCTTTCCTCATCCGCCCAATACCCTTAGGATGCAATGAGACGCTTTTTTACCGCTTCCTTAAAAAGCCGGGCAATTGAGCTTGAGCCCCGGCAAAAGTTATGATGTGAAGCGGAGGAGTTCCCACCATGAGGATTACTGAATATCTCCAACCTGAAAATTGTCGGATCGTTCACGACGCGCCTGAAGCGCGCCAACTGTTCCGTTCTCTTTTTAACGACTGGGTCCCCGATGACACGGTTATCGAGAAGCTTTGCACATCGCTGAAGACTAGCGATCTGGGGAACGCGGTTTCTCTGCCCCATGCGCGGCTGGATGATCTGGATGCGCCGAAGCTCTATGTGGTCGCGCTGACGAAAGGACTTTCTTCCGGAAAGGAAGAAAGTCCGGAGCTTCGCCTGCTCTTTGTGTTCTTCACGCCGACCAGCCAGACGGACACGCACCTGCAGATCCTGGCTCACCTGGGCTGGCTGTCCGGCCAGCCGAACCTGCTTTCTTCCATAGCTGAATGCGAAAATCCCGCGGAAATCGCCAGTGCCATCAGTTTGATCGAAACCACAGGGAAAGGCGGCTTCATCAGCCTGGGGAAGGAAGAGATTTTCAGCGAGCTGGGAACGGGACCTGATGGCTTGTCCGGCGAGGAAGCGGCTCGGCGCCTGGCCAAGACGGGACCGAATCTCCTCGTGGCGGCGAAGGGTGAATCGGCACTCATCAAATTGGGGCGGAATTTTGTCTCGGTGTTCGCCATACTGCTGTGGATAGCCGGAGCGCTCTGTTTTATCCCGGGCGTGGACATGCCACAGCTCGGAGTGGCCATTTTCATCGTCATCTTAATAAACGCCATCTTCTCCTTTTGGCAGGAGAACAAGGCCGAAAAGGCGGTGGAAGCCCTGCAACGCCTGATACCGAGGGATAGCCTCGTCCTGCGCAACGGCCAGAAGGTCCGGGCGCCCGCCGCCGACCTCGTGTATGGCGACATCATCTTTCTGGAAGAAGGCGACCGGATTCCTGTGGACGCCCGCGTGATAGAAGCGGACGGCCTTCAGGTGAACAACGCCATGCTGACGGGGGAGTCGCGGCCGATCTACAAGATGGCTGCCCCGCTGCCGGAGAGCGGCAACAGCTGGTTCCTCTGGACCGAACTGCCAAACATGGTCTTCGCGGGCACTTCGGTGGCGTCGGGCAGCGGCAAAGCCATCGTCATAGGCACAGCCATGGGGACAGAGATCGGGCATATCGCCGGGCTGACCCAGTCGGTAAAGACGGAAGAGAGCCCGCTGCAGAAGGAAATAAAGGGCCTGGTCAATATATTGACCGTCCTGTCCATCAGCATCGGCGTAGTGTTCTTCTTCCTGGGAACGAAGCTGGGCGGCATGAGCATGCTGAGCGCCTTCATCTTCACCATCGGGATCACGGTGGCGAACATCCCCGAGGGCTTGCTGCCGACCATGTCGCTGGCGCTCGCCATGGGCGTACAGCGGATGGCCAAGCGACAGGTTCTGGTAAAGAGCCTGCCCTCGGTCGAGACGCTGGGAAGCACGACCGTGATCTGTACCGATAAAACCGGCACGCTCACGACCAATCACATCAGCGTAACGCGGCTCATCGCGGATGGCTGGGATCTGGACATCGATGCCGCGAAACCGGGCGCCTGCGAATTCCGCGATGCCGGCCGGGGCGCCGTGGACGCGAAAATTCTGCGCGAATCAGGCGGCATGCGGGAACTGGTGCGGGTGGCGGTGCTGTGCAATAATGCGCGCCCCGGCCTGGGCGACCCGACCGAAGGCGCCCTGCTGGATCTGGCGGATTATCTCGAAATCGACTGGAATGGCGAGCAG
>JAJFUL010000230.1 GCA_021372425.1 Spirochaetaceae bacterium | reverse complement strand
ACCATTCACCCGCATACGAAGTTCAGGGGCCAGATCGTTTGCCTCTCCAAAGAAGAGGGTGGCCGCCATAGCCCATTTTTCTCTGGCTATCGTCCCCAGTTCTACTTCAGGACGACCGACATCACTGGTACGGTGACGCTGCCTGAAGGCAAGGAAATGGTTATGCCTGGCGACAATACCGAAATCATCGCCGAGCTGATCTACCCGATTGCCATGGAAAAGGGACTGAAGTTTGCTATCCGTGAAGGTGGCCGCACGGTCGCTTCCGGACAGGTGACGGAAGTCGTTGAGTAATTTGATTGAAAAGGCTGTCTGGCCCGGTTTAAGGACTGGACAGCCTTTGTTTTTTTTGCGATAATGCTTTGCCTGTCTCCGTTTGGGGTCAGTGTTTTGCCGGGATGGCTGTAGGTCATTCTGGCGGCAAGGTTCTCAGGCCTTGCGGCACATGAGGTTGGGCGCGCCCGCCAGGGTACGGCCCGGAAGCTCCTGTGCAAGCGATCTTTGGAGGAAGCATGAAAGACAGGATTCGTGTCAAGCTTAGAGGATTCGATGTGCGACTGGTCGACGACAGTGCAAGCAGCATCGTCAAGACGGTGCAGCATGCGGGTGCCAAGGTTTCCGGGCCCATTCCGCTGCCTACAACGATCAACAAATTCACGGTCCTCCGTTCGCCGCATGTTCACAAGAAGAGCAGGGAACAGTTCGAAATGAGGACGCACAAGCGCCTTATCGATATCATGGAGCCGACTCCGGAAGTCATGGATGCGCTGATGAAGCTCGAACTTCCGGCAGGTGTTGATGTCGAGATCAAGCAGTAAGCTTTGGGCTTGCTGATATGCAGAAACGCCCGGCTTCGTGCCGGTCGCGTTCAACGCAGGAGAGCCGAATGATCGGACTAATTGGCAAAAAGATTGGGATGACGCAAGTTTTCGACGATATAGGGAGATTGATTCCCGTAACTGTCGTTCAGATCGTCCCCAATGTAGTGGTTGGCAAGAAAACTGCCGACGTGGATGGCTACGACGCCGTCGTGCTTGGTGCCTTCGACAAGAAGAAAACCAGAGTGACCAAGCCTTATGGCGGGCAGTTTGCCGAAGGGATCACTCCTACCCGGATCCTTCGCGAGATGAAGGGATTCGAGAAGGAAGTGAATGTTGGCGACAAGCTTGATGCTTCCATTCTGGATGGTGTGCGCTATGTCGATGTGACCGCCACTTCAAAGGGTAAGGGTTTCCAGGGCGTCCAGAAACGCTGGGGATTCGGAGGCGGACGCAATACGCATGGTTCGAAATTCCACAGGGAGCCTGGTTCCACCGGTCAGTGCACTTGGCCTCACAAGAGTTTCAAGAATATTAAGCTTCCTGGCAGAATGGGCCGCGAGCAGGTTACGGTCCAGAATCTGAAGGTTGTTCGCGTGGATGCGGCAAAGAGTGTGGTTCTCGTGAGAGGCGCTCTTCCCGGACCCAGAAATTGTGATGTGCTTGTTCGTAAAGCCATCAAGAAAAGCTGAAGGCGGAGGGCCCAATGGAAAGCAAAGTAATTTCCACAAAGGGGAAGGAGCTCAGGACTGTTGAGCTGTCCGAAGCCGTCTTTGGACTTCCCATCAATGAAGATGTTGTCTGGTATGCCATAAACAATGAGCTTGCCAATGCTAGGGTAGGCACTGCCTGCACAAAGGACAGGGGCGAGGTTCATGGAACGAACAAAAGACCGTATGGTCAGAAAGGCACGGGCCACGCCCGCCATGGCGATACCAAGTCGAACCTTTACGTCGGCGGCGGTATCTCTTTTGGCCCCAAGCCGAGGGATTTTTCCTACATGATGCCACGCAAGGCCAAACGTCTTGCGCTCAAGACCATCCTGAGTCTGAAGGCGCAGGATGGTACTCTGACAGTCATTGAGGATTTTACCGTCGAGAGCGGGAAGACCAAGGATCTGATCGCTGCGCTGGCTTCTTTTGTCGATGCGAAGAAGCCTGAAAGGACCGTCCTTGTTCTAAAGGATGACGATCCGATGTTGAAGCGCGCCGCGCGGAACATTCCATGGCTGAGTTATTTGTCCTACAACAGGCTTCGTGCCCATGACCTTTTCTATGGAAGGAAGGTCCTTGTGCTCGAGTCTGCGGCCAAACAACTCAATGAATTTTATGCTGAGTGAGAAGGAGCGCCGAAATGGAATATGAATCGATCCTGATCGAACCGGTGCTCTCGGAAAAGAGCAATCTCATGCGCGAATCGGGTCAGTATGTGTTCAAGGTTGATCCCCGCGCTGACAAGATTATGATTATGGAAGCAGTGAAGGCTATCTTCAAGGTGACGCCGGTAAGCTGCAGGATAATCAATGTCGCGTCCAAGCCAAAGAGGCTGAGGGGCAAACCCGGACGCACGGCTGAATGGAAAAAGGCTATTGTCCGCCTGCAGAAAGGCGAGACGATCAGCGTTTTCGAAGGCGCATGAAGGAAGTAGGGGAAAATTATGGGTATTAAAACTTTCAGGCCGATAACGCCAGGCCTGCGCCATCGAGTTCAGGTGGTGAACGACGAAATCACTTCGAATAAGAGCAATCCCGAAAAATCCCTTACGAGGGGTAAAGCGAGCACGGGCGGACGTGCTTCGAATGGACGCATTTCCGTCAGGCATCATGGCGGCGGTCACAAGCGCCTGTATAGGGAAATTGACTTCAAACGCGACAAGTTTGGCATTCCGGCCGTCGTTTCTTCAATCGAATACGATCCCAACCGCAGCGCCAACATTGCTTTGCTGACCTATGTGGATGGAGAGAAGCGCTACATCATCTCCCCTAAGGGTCTTAAGGTTGGGCAGAAGGTCATGTCCGGTCCGCAGGCTGCTCTGGAAGTGGGCAATGCGCTTCCCTTGGAGAACATCCCGCTTGGCTTCACGGTGCACAACGTCGAGCTGACACTCGGCAGAGGTGGCCAGCTTGCCCGTTCGGCGGGTGCGAGCGCACTGCTTGCCGGCGTTGAAGGCGATTATATTGTCCTCAAGCTGCCCTCCGGGGAACTCCGCATGGTGTTCAAGAAATGCATCGCCACGATCGGCGCCGTTGGCAACGACGAGCACATGAATGAGCGCATCGGCAAGGCCGGACGCACACGCTGGCTGGGCATCCGCCCGACTGTCCGCGGTACGGTCATGAACCCTGTCGATCACCCGCATGGTGGTGGTGAAGGTCGTGGAAAGGGATACAAACAACCTGTGTCTCCTTGGGGACAGCCGGCGAAAGGCTATAAGACGCGTGATTCGCACAAGCCTTCCAGTCGCTTCATAACAAAGCGCCGAAAGTGAGATAGGAGCAAACTCGTGTCAAGGTCCGTAAAAAATGGGCCCTTCATTGAGAAGAGCCTGTACAAGAAAGTGGCTGAAGCGAAAAAGTCTGGAGACAAGAAAATGGTGAAGACCTACTCCAGAACTTCAACAATCATTCCCGAAATGGTCGGACAGACGATTTCGGTCTATAACGGCAAGACCTGGGTTCCTGTCTATGTGACCGAGAACCTGGTTGGTCATAAGCTCGGCGAGTTCGCACCTACACGCATTTTCCGCGGTCATGCAGGAAGCGACAAGAAAGCCGAGAAAGTCTAGGGGACGGCCATGGGTGAAAATAAGACTGGTTATGGAGCCACCGCGAAATGGCTTGTTGCGTCGCCCTTCAAGGTTCGCCCTGTTGCCGACCTGATAAGGAAGAAGCCATATACTGAAGCCATCGCTATTCTGGACAATATGCCCCAGAAGGGCGCGAGGCTCATCAAAAAAGTTGTGGTTTCAGCGGCATCCAATGCGTTGAGCCAGAATCGGAAGCTCGATGAAGACATGCTCTACATCAAGGAACTGAGAATAGACGAAGGGCCGAAAATGCGAAGGGTCTGGTTCCGCGCGCGTGGAAGAGCGGACATGTTGATCAAGAGAATGTGCCGCATTTCCTGCGTCGTGGACGAAATCGGCAAGAAGTCGGAGGCGTAACGTGGGTCAGAAAGTAAATCCGATTGGGCTTCGTATTGGAATCAATAAGGACTGGAGTTCCAGATGGTATGTGGAGCCGCGTGATTATGCCAAGACTCTTCATGAGGACCTGGCAATTCGCAGGCGGATCTACGAACTCCCCGAGGTGAAAGGCGCCGATGTTGCAGATATCGAGATCATCCGCCACCCCCAGAGGGTAACCGTTATCATCCACACCGCTCGCCCCGGCGTGCTCATCGGAGTAAAGGGAGCGAACATCGAAAAGATCGGCCTCGAGATCCAGAAGGTTGCTACCAAGAAGCTGCAGATCAAGATCAAGGAGATCAAGAAGACCGATACCAATGCGCAGCTCGTTGCACAAGGCATCGCTCGCCAGCTGGAGGGACGCGGCTCTTTCCGCAAGGCCATGAAGATGGCTATTTCCAACGCCATGAAGGGCGGAGCCCAGGGCTGCAAGGTTCGTGTTTCCGGCCGTCTCGGCGGCTCGGACATGTCCAGGACCGAAGAGCTGAAGGATGGACGGATTCCGCTTCATACTCTCCGTGCGGACATCGATTACGGTTTTGCGGAAGCCAATACCACCTTCGGAAAGATCGGGGTGAAGGTCTGGATTTATCAGGGCATGGTTTACAGCACAGACAGGGTGGATGATGCCGGAATGCTCGCCAAGAAGGCGCGGCATGAGCCTGGTGCTCCAGGCGGCCGTGAGCCGAGAGGCGATAGGCGCGATACTGTGGAACGTCGTCCCAGGAGGGAATACCACGAAACTCCTAAGGCCGATGAAGTAGCGAGGAGCTGATATATGCTTATCCCCAAAAGAGTAAAATATAGAAAGCAGCAGCGTGGTACGATCCGTGGCGTTGCTCAGAGCGGCAATACGATCGCCTTTGGCGAATACGGTTTGGTTTGCCTTGAGCCCAAATGGCTCACGAACAGACAGATCGAAGCGGCCCGTGTTGCACTCAACCGATACATCAAGCGTGGTGGAAAGCTGTGGATCAGGATTTTCCCTGACAAGCCATTTTCCAAGAAACCGCTTGAAACCCGAATGGGCAAAGGGAAGCCGGGGCCTGAATATTGGGTTGCCGTCGTCAAGCCGGGGATGGTGCTGTTCGAGCTTTCCGGTGTCGAGCCGAAAGTTGCAGAAGAAGCAATGCGCCTTGCAGGATCCAAATTGCCAGTGAAAACCAAATTTGCCCTGCGCGAAGAAACGGAGTAAGACGATGAAAAATTCGTTCAAGGATTTGAAGCCAGAAGAGCTTAGAGTCAAGCGCGAGGAGCTTCGGAAGAAGTATTTCGATCTCCGCTTCCAGATGGTTGTTGGCCATGTCGAGAATCCTGTTGAAAAGCGGAATCTTAGGCGCCAGATAGCACGGGTCGAAACTCTCATCAGCCAGGCTGAGAAGAAAGCCTGCGATGCAGAGCAGGCGTAAGGGCTCGAGGAGAATATCGTGGATACCGACGTTCAGAAAAAGGAAAAAGGGAAGCTGGTCCTGCAGGGCGTGGTCGCTTCCGATAAAATGGACAAGACCATCGTCGTGGAGATCGTCCAGAGGAAGCTTCACCCGCTCTATAAAAAGTACGTGACTAGGTCCAAAAGGGTCAAGGCGCACGACGAATCCAATGAAGCGCATGTTGGCGACACCGTGCGCATAGAAGAGTGCAGGCCGTTGTCCGCTGAAAAGCGCTGGCGGCTTATACAGATCGTCGAACGGGCGAAATAGGCGAACGGGAGTATAGTATGATCCAGGTTGAAAGCATACTCACGGTCGCTGACAACTCCGGTGCGAAGACGGTCCAGTGCATAAAGGTGCTGGGCGGTACGCGCCGCAGATACGCTTCCGTAGGCGACATCGTGGTTGTGGCAGTGAAATCCGCTCTTCCTAATTCCTCGATCAAAAAAGGAACTATCGAGAGGGCGGTCATCGTGCGGACGCACAAAGAGTACAGGCGGCCCGACGGCACCTATATCCGTTTTGATGACAATGCGTGTGTCATTATCGATGCGAACAAAAACCCGAAGGGAAAGCGAATCTTCGGACCGGTTGCCCGCGAGCTGCGTGAGAAAGATTATATGAAGATCGTTTCTCTAGCGCCCGAGGTCCTTTAAGGAGAAGATATGGCCACAAAAACGTACAAGCTCCGAAAGGAAGACCTTGTCCAGGTCATAGCCGGCAAGGATAAAGGAAAGCAGGGGAAGATTCTCAAGATCGATCACGAGAAAGGCCGGGTTATCGTTGCTGGCATCAACATGGTCAAGAAGGCCATGAAGAAGAAGAACCAGCAGGATCGCGGGGGAATTTCCGAGGTCGAAGCTTCCTTGAGCATTTCCAATGTGATGATTGTCTGCAAGAAATGCGGGCCAGTGAAGATTGGCTATAAGATCGAAGGCGACACCAAGAAGCGTGTATGCCGGAAGTGCGGGGAGGCTCTCTGATGGCAGAGACTAAAGTTTACATGCCCCGGCTCAAGAAGATGTATAAAGAGAAGGTGGCACCGGAGCTTTTCAAGGAAATGGGATATACATCCTTCATGCAGGTTCCTCGCCTGGTGAAGGTCAGCGTGTCCATGGGCGTCGGCGAAGCCAAAGAAAACAAGAAGCTTCTCGATGCCGCGGTAAATGACCTGGAGATCATAACCGGTCAGCACGCCGTGAAAACTAAGGCTAAGAAGTCAATCGCAACGTTCAAGATCCGCCAGGGTCAGGAAATCGGTGCGAGAGTAACCTTGCGCGGTGATTACATGTGGGAGTTCCTTGACAGACTCATGAATGTGGCGCTGCCGCGTGTCAAGGATTTCAGGGGAGTCAATCCCAATGCTTTTGATGGGCACGGGAACTATTCCCTCGGCCTCAATGAGCAGATCATTTTCCCGGAAATTGACTTCGATAAAATCGAAAAGGTAATGGGGCTCAATATCGCGATCGTAACGACCGCGAAAAATGACAAGGAAGCGAAAACGCTTCTTGGCAGGTTGGGCATGCCCTTCAGAAAGTAAGGAAGGCATACATGGCTCGAAAGGCGATGATTCTAAAGGCTGAAAAGAAGCCGAAGTACATGACCCGGAAGGTTCGCCGCTGCCATATCTGCGGCAGGTCCAGGGGTTACATGAGAAAATTCGACATGTGCCGAATTTGCTTCCGGAAGCTCGCTTCCGAAGGCAAACTGCCTGGCGTGACGAAATCGAGCTGGTAGGAGGTTGCGATGAGCGTTTCTGATCCCATCGCGGATATGTTGACAAAAATCCGCAACGCAAGTGCGGCCCGTCACGAGAAGGTCGATATCATGGCCTCCAGGCTCAAGCTTGAAATCGTCAAGATCCTCAAGACTGAGGGATACATCAAGAATTTCAAGAAGATCCAATCGGACGGCGTAAATATCATCAGGATCTTCCTGAAATATGACGAAAACAATAACCCTGTCCTCCATGGTCTGGACAAGGTGTCGAAGCCGGGCAGGCGCGTGTATTCCGGTTACAAGGAAATTCCGCGGGTGTTCAATGGCTATGGCACGCTGATAATTTCGACCTCTGATGGGATTATCACCGGGAAGAAGGCTGTTGAAAAACAGATGGGCGGCGAGCTCATCTGCACGGTCTGGTAAGACGAGGGGAATGCAATGTCAAGAATCGGAATGCGGCCGGTCCAAATACCGCAGGGCGTCAAGGTAATGGTGACCCCTGGCAATGTTTCGGTTGAAGGGCCAAAAGGGAAACTCTCGCAGGATTATATTCCTGAAGTCGAAATTGAAGTCCGGGACAGCAGCGTCTATGTGACCAGGAAAAATGACGATAAGCAGGCGAAGGCCTACCATGGTCTCTATCGCAATCTCATCAATTGCATGGTCAAAGGCGTTTCCGAAGGCTTCAAGAAATCGTTGATAATCAACGGAGTCGGCTACCGTGCCGAATTGCAGGGCAATCTTCTCATCATGAGCCTTGGGTTCTCGAGCGACTTTGTCGCTCTCGTTCCCAAGGGGCTGGCTGTAGCCGTGGAAGCCAATGGACAGAAAATTGTCATTACTGGCGCAGACAAAGCGCTTGTCGGCAAATTCGCGAGCGAGATCAGATCCATCCGCGAGCCCGAGCCATACAAAGGCAAGGGAATCAGGTATGAGGACGAGCAGATTCGCAGAAAAGTCGGCAAGACCGGCGTGAAGTGAGGCGGATGACATGAGCGTGAAAGAACGTGATGATAAGCTGAGAAAGCGCGGCAAGCGAAAGCTGTCCGTCCGCAGGCTGATCTCCGGAACTGCCGAAAGGCCGCGGATGACAGTTTATAGGTCAAACCTGAATTTCTATGTCCAGGTCGTTGACGACAGCGTTGGAAATACGCTCGTCAGTGCCTCGACCCTCGAAAAACCGCTCAAGGGGCTCGGCCGCAACATCGAAGGTGCCGGCAAGCTTGGCGAGGAAATCGGGAAGAGAGCTATGGAAAAAGGAATTACTTCGATCGTCTTTGACAGAAATGGTTATCAGTACCATGGCATTGTCAAGGCGATCGCTGATGGTGCCCGCAAAGCCGGGCTGAAATTCTAGGGGGCTTCCGTGGACAGGAATCGAAAAGAAGATACACAGCCTCGCGATGGTTTTACGGAAAAGCTGGTACAGCTCAACAGGACTGCCAAAGTTGTCAAAGGTGGACGCCGTTTTTCATTCTCGGCGCTCACGGTGGTCGGCGATCACCAGGGCAATGTTGGGTTTGGCTTTGGAAAAGCGAACGATGTCACCGAAGCAATCCGCAAATCAGTTGATAAGGCAAAGAGGGCAGTGGTCCATGTTCCTGTAAAGAATGGCACGCTTCCCCATGAAATCGTAGGAAAGTACAAGGCTACTACCGTAATGATCAAGCCGGCCGTTTCCGGATCGGGCGTCATCGCGGGAGGCCCGGTACGCGCAATCATGGAATCGGCTGGCTATACCGATGTCATTTCCAAATGCATCGGATCGCGCAATTCCATGAATATTGTCCGCGCCGTCTTCAACGGAGCGGAGCAGCTTATGGACGCCAAAACCGTGGCCAAGAACCGCGGCAAGGCGCTCAAGGATCTGTGGGGTTGAGCATGGCCAAGATTGAAATAACCCTCGTCAAGAGTCTCATTCATCAGAAGCCGGTGATGCGCGCGACAGTGCGCTCGCTGGGACTGCGCAAGATCGGGTCTTCTACGGTAAAGGATGCGACTCCGGCCATTCTGGGAATGGTGAATACCGTCCAGCACCTCGTTTCGACCAAGGAGGTCGAGTGATGTCCGACTATCTGCTTCATGCGCCTGATGGCGCCACCAAAAAAAAGAGAATCGTCGGACGTGGACAGGGCTCGGGTCGTGGCACGACAGCCGGTCGTGGGAACAAGGGCCAGCAGTCACGTTCGGGCGGGAAGACGTATCCAGGTTTTGAAGGCGGACAGATGCCTCTGTATAGGCGTTTGCCCATGCGTGGTTTCTCGAACTACCCGTTCAAGAAGGAATGGCAGATCGTCAATATCTGCGATTTTGAAGGCCGATTTGCTGCCGGCGATGTTGTCGATGCGGCGTCGCTGCTGCTCAAAGGGCTCATCAGAAAGCCGGAAATGCCGATCAAGGTCCTCGGGAATGGTAGTATCTCCATCGCGCTCAATATCAGTGTCGATGCTGTCTCGGCTGGCGCCAAGGCTAAAATAGAGGCTGCCGGCGGAAAAGTGGAAACCCCCACAGCAATGGGGAAAGCTAAAGGACGCGTCCTAACGCTCCGGTAAAGGCAGGAATGCATGGCAGGGAACCCGCTTTCAGACATGTTTCGCATAAAAGAACTCAGGCAGAGAATATTCTATACGATATTCTGGCTGATCGTATTCAGACTCGGCACCTACCTGCCCTTGCCAGGCATCAACGCGAGCGCGTTGCAGTCGTATTTCGCAAGCCAGTCTGGCAGTGGCAATGGCATAACCGACTATCTTGATTTCTTTGCAGGCGGCGCATTCAAGAACTTCTCTCTCTTCATGTTGGGAGTAATGCCCTATATCAGCATGCAGATCATCATGGAGCTGATGCTCATCATCTTCCCGAAGCTCAAGGCGATATCGGAGGATGATGGCGGCAGGAAGAAGATTGCAAAGTGGACGCGCATCGGTACGATCGCAATCTGCATCATCCAGGGCTATTCCACGACGGTGTGGGCAGACAGGATTCCGAACGCGATCGTCATGGACAACCGTTTCCTGTATACCTTCATTTCGATATTGACGGTTACCACGGGCACGATGTTCCTCATCTGGATCGGCGAGCAGATAACGAAGAAGGGAATTGGCAACGGCATTTCCATGCTGATTTTCGCGGGCATTGTTGCAAGGCTGCCCAATGCAGTCTATGAGCTGATAAAGAAAATCCAGGCCGGCGAGATTAACGCCATCTATGCGCTTGTGGTCCTCGTTATGTTCGTCGTCGTCGTGGCGCTGGTCGTCGTCGAACAACAGGGAGAGCGCAAGATCCCTGTGAATTATGCCAAGCGGGTCGTCGGCAGGAAGATGTATGGTGCGCAGAATACCTACATTCCCTTCAAGATCAACCCATCGGGCGTCGTGCCGGTCATATTCGCGTCGAGTATCCTGAGCTTTCCGCTCCAGATAGCGCAGAGCTTCGGCGTCAATGCAAAATGGCTCAGGGATTTCTCAAGCTTCCTGAATCCAGCGGGGGTCTGGTACAATTTACTCTATGTCCTGCTGATCATCTTCTTCGCGTACTTCTACACCCAGGTGACGCTTAACCCGCAAGAGATATCGAAGAACATCCGCGAAAATGGCGGGTCCATCCCAGGGATCAGAAGCGACAAGATGGAAGAGTACCTGAGCAAAATCCTGAATAGGATCATTCTACCGGGCGCCATCTACCTGGCGATCATCGCTTTCATCCCGAGCCTGGTGCAGCGACTGTTCAATTTCCCAAGCGAACTTTCATACCTGCTTGGTGGAACATCGCTGATCATCATCGTCGGTGTTGATCTGGACACGATGTCACAGATTGAAGGCATCATGAAGATGCATCACCATGATGGTCTGATGCGAAAGGGCTATAATAAGTCCAGGAACCTGTAGAATTTTTTTGGAATATAGTATTTAATTGCGTGTTCACGCATAAGGGGAACCTATGAAGGTCAGGACAAGCGTCAAGAAGATATGTGACAAATGTAAGGTAGTTCGCCGGAAGGGCATTGTCAGGATTGTTTGTGAAAATCCGAAGCATAAACAGAGACAAGGCTGAAGGGCAGGAGGAATTCCATGGCGCGTATTGCGGGAGTTGACCTCCCCAACAAACATGTAGAGATCGCTCTCACGTATATCTATGGCTTGGGAAGAGCGAGCGCGAAGAAGATCTGCGAGACGACAGGCATCGATCCAGCCAAAAAGATCAACGAGCTGTCGAACGAAGAGCTCGCCGAGCTTCGAAAAGTCATAGAAAATGATTATAAGGTCGAAGGACGGCTTCGGACCGAGATCGCACTCAATATCAAGCGGCTTATGGATATTGGATGCTATCGTGGCCTGAGGCACAGAAGAGGCCTTCCCGTTCGGGGCCAGAGAACGCGGACCAATGCGAGAACGAGGAAAGGCAAACGAAAGACCGTCGCCAATAAGAAGAAGGCCGTCTAAAGTAAAGGGGTGCCAAAGTGGCAGTTACTACCAAGAAGCGTAAAGAGAAGAAGAATGTCTATGAAGGCAATGTCTATATCCAGGCAACCTTCAACAACACCATCATCACTATTACCGATTTGAACGGTAATACGATTGCATGGGCCAGCTCGGGCACGCACCAGTTCAGAGGAGCAAAAAAATCCACCCCCTTTGCCGCTCAGACTGTTGCAGAGACAGTTGTCCAGAAAGCTATGAACAGCGGCTTGCGCGAAGTGAATGTTTTCGTGAAGGGACCCGGCATTGGCCGTGAATCAGCGATTCGTCAGCTCGGCGTCCTCGGTTTGAAGGTCAAATCAATCAACGACGTGACACCCAGTCCCCACAATGGTTGCCGGCCCCGCAAGGCCCGTCGAATCTGACAGGGGGTACAAAAAAATATGGCACGATATATTGGTCCTGTATGCCGGCTTTGCCGCACTGAGCAGAAGAAGCTGTTCCTGAAAGGTGATCGCTGCAAGAGCGATAAATGCCCGATGAACAAGAAGCGACTTCCGCCCGGAAAGGCGCCGAAGTCGAGAATGGGCAAGAAATCCGAGTACGCGACCCAGCTTAGGGAAAAACAGACTCTCAAGCGAGCTTACGGACTCCAGGAAACCCAGTTCCGCAATGCTTTCGAGAAAGCTCTTGCCATGCCTGGAAAGACTGGCGAGAACCTCTTTATCCTTTTGGAACGTCGGCTTGACAATGTTGTTTATCGGCTTCATCTGGCCACATCCAGGGCTCAGGCGCGTCAGCTCGTGACACATGGGCACATTGCGATCAATGGGAAGAGAGTCAATATAGCTTCTTACCTTGTCAAGGCAGGAGAACAGGTTTCCGTCATCGGTGAAGCAAAGAAATTCGATTTCATCAAAAATGCCTTGCAGGAAGTAGGAAAGTCCGGAACTATGCCGTGGATCGAAGTAAATCCTGATGAGATGGTTGGGCGATTTGTTGCCTATCCGCATCGCCAGGATATCACCGACATGGCAGATATTCGCGAGCAGCTCATAGTCGAGCTTTACTCGAAATAAGGAGCCGAAATGGCACGAAAGAACCTTCTCAAAGGTTTCAAGAGGCCGAAGGGAATCACCTACGAGCAAAGCGAGTCAGGGCCTTCTTACGGGAAATTCATCGCCTACCCCTTTGAGCCGGGATATGGAACCACGGTGGGCAATACACTGCGGCGCATTCTTCTCTCGTCGATCCAGGGCTATGCCATCACGGCGGTCCGGATCGTGCAGTATGACGAGGAAGGCGCACAGCACATCATCACCAGCGAGTTCGAAACCATACCTGGAGTCGTCGAGGATACGATCGAATTTCTCAACAACCTGAAGCAGCTCAGGGTGCGCTTGCCGAACGATGAAGAACAGGCGACGTTCCTTTATGAAATTAAGGGAATGGAAGAGATTAAGGGTTCGTTCTTCGGCCAGGACAAGGCGCTTGAAGTGCTTAATCCGGAAATCAAGATCGCATCCCTCAGTTCAGATGTCCATCTCGACCTCGAGATACAGGTCGACCTGGGCAGGGGCTATGTTCCTGCCGAAGTCAATGAGCGCTATGTCGAGATTGTCGGGACAATTCCGATGGATTCGATATTCTCGCCCGTGACGAAAGTGCGGTACTCGATCGAGCCCACCAGAGTCGGACAGCGCTCCGACTATGATAAATTGAACCTGGAAATATGGACCGATGGCACGCTGAAGCCCGAGAATGCCTTGGGTGAAGCGGCGAAGATCGCCAAGGATCATTTCTCTATCTTCATCAATTTCGATGAGGATGAGACTTCCGGTGACGAGCAGAATGATGAGATCGAGGATCGTGTCAGGCAGATCCTGAACACGCCGGTGGAAGAGCTGGAATTGTCGGTTCGATCTTCCAATTGCCTGAAGAATGCAAACATCAAGACAATTGGCGACCTTACGAGAAAAACGGAAGAGGAAATCACGAAGACCCGCAACTTCGGCAAGAAGTCCCTTCTTGAGATCAAGGCTAAGCTTGGTGAATGGAATTTAAGTCTCGGCATGACCGATTATGCGCCGCTCCGCAGTTATCTGAAACTTACCATGAAGAAGGAAGAGACCGATGAAGCATAGAAGTGGATTTAACCAACTGAACAGGATGGCGGCACATCGAAAGGCGCTTATCCGCAATCAGATGACTGTTTTGTTCAAATGCGAGAGGATAGTTACGACCCACGCCAAGGCGCTCGAGACACGCCGTGCCGCCGAGAAGATGATTACCAGGGCAAAGGTGGACAGCGTTCATAACCGGAGGATCGCCGCAAGGAAGATCCAGGACGAAGCGGTTCTCGCGAAGCTTTTCACCGAAATTGGACCACGGTTCAAAGAGAGGGCTGGCGGCTATACGAGGATACTCAGGATTGGCGATCGTGCTAACGATGCTGCCGATATGGTGGTGCTCGAACTGGTCGATTATAAGTTCGAAGACAAGAAGGCTGCGAAAGACAAGAAGAAGGCCGATAAGAAAGCCAAGATTGATAAGAAAGCCGCAGCGGGAAAGAAAGCCGCAGCAGAAGAGAAGCCGGAGCCCGAAAAGAAGGCCGAGACTCCGAAAAAGCCGGCAGCGAAAAAGGCTGCAACAGAGAAGAAGCCTGCAGTCGAGAAAAAGGCAGCGCCGGCAAAGAAGGCGGCAACACCCAAGAAAGCTGAAGCCGGGAAGAAGGCCGGGGCCGAAGGCACGGGTTCTGCCGAACCCAAAGCTGAATAAGGTCGGAGGAAACCATGTCCAAAGCACATAGAGGAAAGGGCATCAGAGAATTACCGGCCAGCGGCCGCGGAATCTGCCCTGTCTGCAAGCGCGAAAATGTAAAGGTTCTGTACGAGCAGGAAATTGATGGCAAGAAGACCAAGATTTGCAAAGTCTGTAAGGCTACGCTCGCCAACAAGAAATAAAGAAAGAGATGCAGGCGCCGGTAAAAGCCAGACGTCGATGCAGCAAGAGAAAGCCGCCTGTTGAAGGGCGGCTTTTTTATGGTGCGCCCGGTAGGGCGCACCCGCCAACTTAATAGTGGTGTTTTTTGTGAGAATAGCCCGCTACGACGGGCTATTCTCACAAAATGTGTGCGCTGTCTTGTTGCCGGGTCAGTAAACCCGGAGAGGCAAGACGAACAGGCGCCGTGCTGGGTTTTTACACTCCCAGGTAAGCTTCCCGGACGCGGGGATTTGCTTCGATCTCCTTGGCCGTGCCGTTAAGGGTCGTATATCCTACCTCGAGCACATAGGCAAAATCCGCGATCGCCAGCGCTTCGGCGGCATTCTGTTCCACGAGCAGGATCGTAGTGCCTTTTTTGTTTATTGATACAATCTGCTCGAAGATTTCGTCCACAAGCACGGGCGCAAGCCCCATGGATGGCTCGTCCAGCAGAAGAAGCTTGCCACCCGTCACCAGCGCCCTGCCGACAGCCAGCATTTGCTGTTCGCCACCCGAGAGCGTCCCCCCCAACTGGGAAGCACGCTCCTTTATGCGGGGGAAGATGCTGAATACTTCTTCCATGCGTCTCTTTACTTCTTTTTTGTTTTTCACGGTCCAGCCGGCGAGCTCGAGATTTTCCTTTACGGTGAGGGTGGGGAAGATCTTGCGACCTTCAGGCACATGGGCGATGCCAAGCGGAACGAGCATGTGAGCCTCCATGTTGGTGATGTTTCTGCCATCGAGGGTCACCGTGCCGCTTGCGCACTTTTCGAGGCCGGAGAGAGCCCGCAGCGTGGTGGTCTTGCCCGCTCCGTTAGCTCCGATGAGCGTAACTATCTTTCCATCTGGCACATCGAAGGAAACATCCTTGATCGCCTCTATCTTTCCATAGCAAACTTTGAGATTCTTCACGCTCAACATCATGCTCCCCTTTTCCCCAGATAGGCCTCGAGAACCTTGGGATCCTTGCCGACAACAGTCGGGAGCCCCTCGGCGATGGTCTCGCCGAAATCGATAACCTTAATATATTCGCAGATGCCCATCACTACTTTCATGTGGTGCTCGATGAGAAAAACGGTTACCTTGAATTGGTCCCTGACACGCTGGATTAAGCTCATGAGGTCTTCTACTTCCTTGGGGTTCATTCCGGCAGCTGGCTCATCCAGCAGAATCAGTTTGGGGTTAGTCGCCAGCGCCCGGGCGATTTCGAGGCGCCTGAGCTCGCCGTAGGGCAGATTTTTAGCCATTTCCCCCGCCCGATCGGAGAGGTGCATGAGGTCGAGCAGATCGAGGGATTCCTTCCTTATCCGCTTCTCCTCCCCAAGGAAACCCGGCGTGCGGAGGATTGAACTGGCCAGCGAAGATTTCTCGGAGGATTGCCTCGCGATCCTTATGTTGTCGAGTGCGGTCAGGTTGGAAAAAATGCGGAGATTCTGGAAGGTGCGTGCGACTCCGCCCTGCACGATCTTGTAGGGCTTCTCAGCGGTGATATCCCTCTCATCGAAGAGGATTTTGCCTTCGGTCGGCTTGTAAATCCCGGTGATCAGGTTGAAAATTGTCGTCTTCCCGGAGCCATTGGGCCCGATCAGCCCATAGATGGAGCCTTCCTGTATCGCACAGCCGAAGTTCGAAACGGCGCGGAGCCCTCCGAAATAGTGGGTCATACCCTGGATGGTCATCAGAGCAGGCATCAGTCGGCCTCCTCGATGAGTATCACTTTAGATTCCTTCGTCCCCATGAGGCCTTCGTTTCTAAACAACATGATGAAAATCAGGAGGAGCGCGTAGATGACCATCCTCCATTCACCGCCGATCGGCAACCCGGTCGCATCAGCGAGGGCCCTGATGCCAAGCCGCAGGCCTTCGGAAAGGAATGTAAGCGCGAAGGCGGCTACGATCGATCCAGTCAGGGAACCAACGCCCCCGGCGTAGATCATGATGAGTATTTCGACCGATTTTGAAAATCCAAACTGTGTCGGGTGGGCGAGTTGCAGAAGATGCGCGAAAAGCCCGCCCGCGATGCCCGCAAAAAAAGCGCCAGTGGCAAAGGACAGAACCTTGTAGCGCGTCGTATTGATTCCAACCAGCTCTGAGGCCAGCTCGTTTTCACGAATTGAGAGCATAGCCCTGCCATGAGGGGATTGGATGATATTCCGGATGACGGCTACGCTGAGGAAGGTCACGATGAAAATGACGGTGAAATTGGAAAACTTGGGTATGCCCAGAAGACCTCTGGGGCCGCCGACATATTCGATATTGTTGAATACCGTCCTGATAATCTCACCAAAACCCAGGGTCACGATGGCAAGATAGTCGCCTTTGAGGCGTAGGGATGGAAAGCCGATCAGGAAGCCGACAAGGGCCGCCACCAGCCCACCTGCCAGGATCGCCACAATGAAAAGCAGGTAGCTTCCGGGAATAGATGGATTCAGTTTGAAAATCAGGGTTGTAAGCGTGCCGGACACGTAGGCGCCTATTCCTGCGAATCCCATGTGTCCGAGGGAGAATTGACCGGTGATGCCGTTGATGAGGTTGAGGCTCGCCGCCAGGATGACATAGATCAGCGATTGGTTGATTATGTGAAGAATGTAGCCGTTGATTATGCCCAGCGAGTAGAGGGCCTGTATGACGCCGTAGACGACTGCGGCCGTGATAAGCAGTTTTGGTGTCTTGAATCTGGTCATACGCATTCCTATATTTTGTCTGCAGTTTTTTCGCCGAGGAGGCCGGTTGGTCTGATCAGCAGGACAAGTATCAATATGGCGAAAGAAATGCCTTCGCCAATGAGGGAGTTGTAGGCAGAAGCGAAAGTCTCCGCCAAACCCATGATGTAGGCACCAAGCACGGCGCCGGGTATGTTGCCGATCCCGCCCAGGACGGCTGCGATGAAGGCTTTCAGCCCGGGTTGAATGCCCATGTAGGGGAATATCCGGGGATAGGTCATGCCTGCGAGCAGGCCTGCTGCGCCTGCAAAGGCCCCGCCGATCAGGAAAGTGAAGGAGATGATCTTCTCCACGTTGATGCCCATGAGCCGCGCTGCGTCCTTGTCCTGGGAGACGGCGCGCATCGCCTTGCCCAGCGAGGACTTTCGGACGAGAAGAGTGAGGCTTACCATCAGTATGGCTGCCACCGCTATGTCGATGACCACGTAATTGGAGATAATTGCGCCTCCAACGGTGATGTCGGTTCTGGGAATGATCTCGGGAAAGGAACGATAGGATGGGCCGATGACCGGAAGGGCAGAGAAAAAGTACTCAAGAAACATCGAGACGCCGATGGCCGTTATGAGCGAAGAGAGTTTTGGCTTGTAGCGCAGGGGCTTGTAGGCCAGCTTGTTGGCCAGGAGAGCCACAGCGCCGCTTGCAGCCATTGAAGCGGCCAGAACGAGGAAGGCGACGATGCCTGTCTTTCCGCCCAGGGATGCGTTGAAAAGATAAAATGCTCCATATGCTGCATAGGCGCCTATCATATAAAAATCGCCATGCGCGAAGTTGATGAGCCGGACAATTCCGTAAACCATTGTATAGCCAAGAGCTATAAGTGCATAGATTGATCCGACCTGCAATCCATTGACAATCTGCTGGGCATTGAAAATTGATCCCATTGGAATATTCCCCTTTCACGCGTACGCAAGGCTTTCACGATCCCTTCTGGCGGCAAAAGAAAAATCGTCCGAAAGCCCCCTGCGGACTCCCGCAGGACTTTCGGACGGGGGAGGAGAGGTGAAACCGGACGCTTATGGTTTTACTGTTGCTTTGTAGACCTGTTTTCCGTCTTTTATCTCGATGATGACTGCTGCCTTGATCGGGTTGCGGTTGGCATCAAATTTGATATTGCCGGAAACGACATCGATGTTTGTCTTGGCAAGCGCATCGCGGATGACGGTTCCCTTTGTTGAACCCGCGCGCTTGATGGCATCCAGCATGATGTACATTGCGTCATATGCTTGTGCCGCGAGGGCATCAGGCTTCTGACCGAATTTTGCCGTATATTTTTTGACAAAATCCTGGACTGCGGGCCGAGTATCATCCGGGGAATAGTGGTTCGTGAAGTAGCCGTTTTCGACTGCTTTGCCACCGATCTTCACAAGGTCCGGCGAATCCCAGCCATCGCCGCCTACCATTGGTCCCTTGAATCCCAGTTCGCGGGCCTGCTTCGCGATCAGGCCGACATCGTTGTAGTAATCGGGAATATAAAGAACCTCGGGTTTTGCGGCAACAATCTTGGTAAGCTGGGCCTTGAAATCAGTAACACCGGTTGGATACCCCTCATAGGCGACGACCTTGCCACCGAGCTTTTCGAAAGTCAGCTTGAAATTTTCCGCAAGGCCTTTGGTGTAATCGTTGCCGAGATCGAAGATAGCTGCCGCTGATTTGACATTGAGATTCTTGAAAGCAAAGGTGGCGCCGACCGTGCCCTGGAAGGGGTCAATGAAGCAGGCGCGGTAGATATAATCGCCTACCTGCGTGACTTTTTCGTTTGTCGATGCAGGAGTAATCATGGGAATCCCGGCCGCCTGGCAAATGGGGGCTCCCGCGAGTGTGCACTTTGACATGACCGTTCCGACGATTGCGACGACACCATCCTGTTGAATGAGCTTGGTATAGACCGTTGCGCTTTCCGCGGGATCACCTTTGTCATCCTCAAAGATGAGTTTGACTTTCCTTCCTCCGAAGACGCCTCCTTTGGCATTCCACTCCTCGACGGCCAAAGTCATTCCGTTTTTCGTGGAAACGCCGAAGGTGGCCGCTTCGCCCGTTACAGGGCCGATTCCTCCGATTTTGATATCCTGTGCGACACTGAGTGAGGTTGCGGCAATTGCCAGCAACAGAACGATGGCAAATTTTTTCATGCTTCCTCCTTGCATTTACGGACTACCTTGGCAGCCCTCAGGCAGAAAAAGTTCTTACTTCTGCATGAAAGACTACCAGCAGTCAGAAGTCAATCTTATTTAAAATAAATTTGACAGATTTTGGAAAGGGTGATATAATACCGCTTCATCTTTCAAGGTGACCATTTCAAATATTGAAATTTTCCCCATACTATGGCTACTTTCAGGCGAAATGCCTTTATTTTCATTTGACTGAAAGAGAACTGAAGTTGAACTGATTCTGAAAAATCCGTCTGCAGCGGCTTACTAATTCTCGCGGACTATGACGCCGTTCTTGACAACGGTCGATACAAGATTCATCCCGACATTATAGGCAAGATAATCGCAGGAAGGGGCATCGAGGAGCAGAAGGTCGCCAGCTTTGCCCTTTTCGAGCGAGCCTGTCGAGTCTGCCAGGCCAAGGGATGCAGCGCCGTTCAGCGTTAGCGCCGTCAGGGCTTCTTCCAGTGAAAGCCCCATGTAAAGCACTGCCAGAGCAAAAATGAGCGGGATCGATTGGCTGTAGCAGGACCCGGGATTGAAATCTGAGGCAAGGGCGACAGCAAGACCCGAATCTATCATGGCGCGGGCCGGAGCATAGGGTTCTCGCAGTGTAAATGCCGTGAGCGGCAGGCAGACGGCGACGACACCAGCCTGTCCCATAGCCGCAAGGTCCTCCTGAGAGGCTTTCAGCAGGTGATCGGCGCTAATAGCACCGAGTTCAGCCGCAAGCCCCGCCCCGCCCATGTGCTCGATTTCGTCAGCATGAATCTTCAGGCCGAAGCCGAGCCTCTCTGCCGCTTGAAGATAGTGGCGTGACTGCCCGATGTCGAATATGCCTTTTTCGCAGAAAATATCCGCAAAAGCGGCGAGCTTCCTGGCCTTGATGAAGGGCAGTACGTCCTGGATAATAAAATCGATGTATCGGTCAGAATCCTCAGCGAATTCCGGTGGGATCGCGTGCGGACCCAGGTATGTCGGCACGATGTCGATAGGCGTGGCGAACCGGAGGGCGTCGATGGTTTCGAGCTGCTTGACTTCAGTGTCCAGGTCGAGGCCGTAACCGGATTTGGCTTCGACTGTCGTGATGCCCTGGGCTAGCATGGAGGCGAGCCTTGTCTTGCCGAGGCTGAAAAGCTCATCCGATGATGCATTCCGGGTCGATTCGACAGTCCGGAGTATGCCGCCCCCGCGCTTATGTATTTCCATGTAGGGCAAGCCCCGGGCACGCCAGAAGAATTCGTCTTCCCTGCTGCCGGCATAGATGAAATGCGTGTGGCAGTCGATGAATCCGGGCACGCAGGCCTTAGCCTTGGCATCCAGCACCTGTGTGCCGGCCACCTTGGCGAGCTTGAGCCGGGCCTGGAATTCGCTTTCGGCCTCGGTACCACAGTAAACGATCTGCCCGTCCTCGATCGCGATTCCGGCCGCCTTGATCCGGTCCAGATGAGACATTTGGATGCCAGTGTTCGCGGCAAACCCCCGAGGAGTGGCGAGCTCACCGATATTGGCGACGATTAAGTTTCCCGTCATGGCCTGTACAGGGGATCCTTTCCGATCGAACCGTCGATCAGATCAGTGTAGGACTTGTCCTGCAGCGCCACGAGCCTCTCCTTGGCATGGAGTAGCTCGGTCTGAGCCCTGCGCGCCGATTGGCTTCCGGGTTCCGCCCGATCGGACAGGTAAGTCCGGATATAATCTATGGAACGCTGCATATAGGAAATTTCCTGTTCCCGATAGGCTTCGAGCCGTTCCTTGTACCAATCCGACTTGACGACAGTGTCCCGCTCGAAGAGGATGCGCACTTCAGGATCATGGATGCTCTTCCCTTCAAAAGAGCCATAGGCCATGACTGAAAGGACGGCCTTGAGGGGAGGAATGGCAGCCGCGATCGAACCGTCATCGAAGTAGGCCTTCGCCGATTTTTGCATCGCTGCGGCTATGTTCTCGACGCCATCAACGAATTCCGGCAGGGATTGCAGCTCGGGGCGCAGCATGTCTTCCGGGAACACGGTGGAAGGCGTGTCGAACAGCCTGCCGAGATAGGTTGTGGTGAACAGCGGAGTGATGCGCCAGCCCAGCCGCGAAGCAGGCACTGAACGCCCTTCATAGTTGAAGTCTTCGATCTTTTCGAGGTAGCCATGCTCCTTGAGGAATTCAGGATCGCGTTCCTTGGGGTCGAGCCTCGCCCAGAGCTCCGGCATCAGAAGACTTATGTCGTGCTCAACCTTGTACTTACTCCCGATATAGCCTGCTGCCGTAGTGAACCCCGAGTAGCCGGTCAGTATGAAGGAAAGCAGGGCATTGTTGAGGTCCGTCGTGGCGACGAGCGGGTTGAATGGTCCTTTTGTCAGTGCGCCCTCGCTGCCCGCGCCTGTCGTCGAGGGACTCTTGCCGGTCAGCGAGCACACGAAATCCATGAAAAGCTCGGGCAGTTCCTGGTAGTGGATCGGCCCGTAGACGGCAAGCGGTCTGATCCCTGCCTTGTGATCGGATGGATTATTCCTGCGACCTGGCAGGACCGCCCCCACCGGATGCAGGAGGGGCTTGTCGGCGCTGATGCCGCGGAAAAGTCTGGGCTTGAGCTCGGCAAGATATCTCGCTTCGGGATCCACATAGTTGGGGTCCAGCTGCAGGTATCGCGGATTCTTCGATGGAGCGCCGTTCACGAGGCGTGGTTTGTCGGAGGCGACAAAATATTCGAAATGAGGGTCCGAGTCGGCCTCTACGATGAATTTTCGCATCGGCTCGGTGTATTCGGAGAATTGGATGGTCTTGTCGATCAGTTCTCTTGCGTGGGAGCGGTTGAGCGGCTCGAAATTGCTGATGAAGTTATCCTGGCGGGAAAAATCCTTTTCGGTCTGCTTGTCGTAACCCCGGATTATGGCATCATCGGGACGCTGGAAAAACCTTGCTTCGACATTCCTGCAGAATTTTAGGCTGGGGTGCCCCGTAGCCCATTCGGGCAGATTCTTCAGGCTCTTGCCGGGGACGACGACTGAAGCGGTGATGTCGTCTTCCCATTGGCGCTTTTCGGCTGGCATGAAGTCCTGGCGCAGTTTGAAAGTGCGGCGCATTCCGTCCTGGTTGCATCCGACCCTGAGATAGGAGCCTAGCACGGGCCTTCCCCCGAATTTGAGTATGTTGCCGGTCGTGCCATTGACCGCATCGACGGTGAAATGCGACATCCAGTCATCGCCCCAATCGGGGCTGTAGAAGCGCTTTACGAGGAAGACAAAGCTTTTTATCCGCTCAGGCACGGATTTGAGCCAGGCATTGTATTCGTCGGAATAGAGCGGCGAAGGCGAAAGCAGCTTGATTACCGAGCCCAGCGAGCGCTTGGGAGAGAGGATCGGCCTTGAGTCTTTGAGGTGATTTTCGGCATTATTTTTGAATCTGTCACCATAATTCTTTTCAATGATAGAGTTTACTGCCTTGAGGTCTTCCGTAAAATCCGCAATCGTGATGGGCGAGTAGGTGATCGCGTCTGAAATGGACTTCGCGATTTCGGATTTCCCGCCACCGGAAACGGTGCAGGGCTTATGGCAGAGCAGCCCTTCGGCAGTCGTCCCGATGAGACGCCAGGCCCCGGATCCGGGGTGACGCTCCATTCTGACGGTGTATCCTGTGGGGTGCACATAGACTTCGCTTGGCAGCACGCGAAGGCTCCGCTCCACGCCTTCCCATTGCCAGTGAGCCATCTGGTCCTCGAGCGAGATGTAGGCGTTTTCCGGAAGGTAGACGATGTTGGGGTAGGTCAGATCGATGGCATAACCTTCCGGCCTTATCTCGATCCTGCCCTTCATGAGCTCAAAAGCTTCCTGGATCGTGTGGCCCTGCGTATGCAGGTTGGTGTCGGGAACAAAGCGGGTGCCGAGGTTAAAGGAGGGGAAGACGAGGGCGCCGCCTGAATGCTCCTCCTCGGCCATGCCGAGCAGGTTTGCCGAATACGAAATATGGGCTTTGACTTCTTTTTTCGAGTAGCCGAAGTAGTTGTCGGCCAGGATCGATACGATCACGCCCCGCGAGTCCCGGGCACAGAGCTTGAAGGGCTTGCCGTCATTGTATTTTTCGGCCGGATCCTTCCAGCACATTCCGTCGCGCTTCTGGCGTTCGGTCGCCTGGCCCCAGTCGGGAAGGCCCAGTTCCTTCTTGGTCAGATTGACAAGGTGCGTGGCGAGGATGATGCAGCCCGATGAGCCCGTCCACCTCAGCGGATCGAGCGCGGCATCGTTATCGGGGATATAGGGATCCCCAGAATTGCCGAATATGCTCTCGATGAAATCGAGGTTGGCGACGAGCGAACCCGGGGCGAAGACCCTGATTTCCATCGAACGCTCTTCGCAATAGCCAGGAACTTCCGGTCGGACCGTGGGGCGCAGCAGCAGCGACAGGAATGTCCTGGCCTTCTCGCTTTCACAGGCGGTGAAGGGGAGTTCGAGCATTTCAGGCGGAGGGTTGAACGCAGCCGCCAGAAGGCGCGCAAAGGCAAGCTTCGGTACTGCCTTTTTGTCGGGCGGGACCGGGAGCCCGCCCTCTGCTACATGGAAGACGCCTTCGGTCGTCCGTTTGTCATTGAGTGGGTTATGCAGAACGCCATTTCGTACCCTGTAGGAGGTCAGCGTCGGCGAAACATGCTTGTGGCCATCAGGTGGCAGCGAGAGTTCGCGGGCCATGCCATAACGGTCGAGCACGAAAGTGTTGGAAGGCAGCCTCGGGATTTTTTCGAGGTCAAGATCCTCAAGATATCCTTCCACGAAAGACTGGATTCTCAGGTCCACAGGGGGGAGGTAACCTGAAAGCAGGCGATCCTTCTGCCTGAAATTCTCGAGCATGTCGGAAGCAAGATCGACAAAGCCGGTTCCTTCCTTGGAATAGACCGGCAATCCCATACTTGCAAGCTTGATATTGATATAAGATATCAGCTTCCCTCTTTCCTGCGGGGATAGCCTGTTGAATCTGAAGCCAAAGTCGCGTTTGACAGCCATCGAGGAGCCCTCCCACAACTATTCAGGGGAATAGGATAACGTAATACGGCAGGGCTATTCAACACAATCCGCAATGGTACCATCGGCAATGAGCGAAAAAACCGCATCGATGTCGGGATACATGACCCGATCGCCGTCGAGACCGCTCACCGCGGAACGGACTACCTCGTACACGGCCGCCGTCCTGGGCGAGAGGCAATCCTGCACCGGGCCAATGCCCATTTCGGCCGCGCGGATATCCAGGGCCTGACAGGAGGCCATCAGCTCCATTGCAACAACTCGCTGCGAATTCTCTATGATTGAAGCGGCTTTTCGTGCAGCTATGGTGCCCATCGATACATGATCTTCCTGGTTTGCACTGGATGGGATCGAGTCGACGCTGGCAGGGTGGGCAAGGATTTTATTCTCCGAGACCAGCGAAGCCGCGGAGTACTGCACGATCATGAAGCCTGAATTGAGGCCGCCATTCCTGGTGAGGAAGGCAGGCAGACCTGCGGAAAGGTTGGGGTTGACGAGTCGCTCGATCCGCCGTTCCGAAATGTCCGCCAATTCTGCACAGGCAATTCCAAGAAAATCCATGGCCAGAGCGATTGGCTCTCCGTGGAAATTCCCTCCTGAGATGATATCGCCTGGCTCGCCGCCATTTTCCCTGCCCGTATTTCCTTCGAGGAAGGCCTCCATAGGGGGGAAGATGAGCGGATTGTCGGTGACGGCGTTGAGTTCGTTTTCGACGACAGCCTTTGCATAGGCGATGGCGTCCATGCAGGCGCCGTGGACCTGCGGGATGCAGCGCAAGGTATAGGCATCCTGCACCCTCAGGTCGCCCTGGCGTGTCGTGAACCTGGAATCCTCGAGAAGCCGGCGCATCTCTTCAGCGCAGGCCTGCTGGCCTTTCTGTCGCCGCAGCGTATGGATCCGGGGGTCGAAGGCGTCGGTTATCCCGCGCAGAGCCTGGAGCGACATCGCCCCGGTAATGGTCGCGGATTTGCTGAGCGACATAGCGGAATCCACGGCGAGCGCCCCGATCGCCGTCATTGCCTGCGTGCCGTTGATCAGGGCGAGCCCTTCCTTGGCCTCGAGCGAAACGGGCTTGAGCCCGGCGAGCGTCAAGGCCTGTTTCCCGGACATCTTCTCCCCGCCATAGAAGGCTTCCCCCATGCCTATCATCACGAGCGCGACATGGGCGAGGGGGGCGAGGTCTCCTGAGGCCCCAAGCGATCCTTTTTCCGGAACGAGCGGAATGACTCCCGTATTGAGCATGTCGAGAAGAAGCTGGACGACGCTTGGCCGGATTCCCGAGTTGCCGACGGCAAGCGCATTGGCGCGAAGCGCCATCATTGCCCGGACGACTTCGACCGACAAGGGCTTGCCTTGGCCACAGGCGTGGCTCATGATAAGGTTTTTCTGCAGCACGGCATTGTCTTCTTTCGAGATCATCACATCGCAGAACTTTCCGAATCCGGTGGTTATGCCATAACGCTTGTGCTGTTCATCCACACAGCGCTCGACAACGGCGCGGGATGCTTTCATCCTAATGATGGCATCTTCGTCAAGCGAGACATGGGCACCATGTCGCGCGATCAGTACCAAATCGGCAAGGCTTAGCGAACAGCCATCGAGCACAAGGTCTTCCATACCATCAAGTATACCATGAAAGTCGAAAAGCGGGGGTCAAATTGGCCCTGGGGCATAGCCTGGTTGCGTACGGATCGCCGGTACATCAGGGCTGGACAGCCGGACAAGCAGTAGATAGAGTTGCGGCATGGGCAGAAAACGCAATACGGATTCGCTGTACGGCTTGGCTGTCGCCTTCTTCTGGGGACTGACATTTCTTTCCATAAAAGTGGCAGTCACCGAGCTGAAGCCGATGACGCTTGCCCTGCTGAGGTTTGTCATCGCTTCAGCACTCCTGCCGCTCATAGCCCTAGTCACACACACATCGCTCGCCCTGAAGAAAAAGGACATACCGCTCCTTGCTCTGAGTGGTTTTGTCGGCGTCACGCTCTATTTCTTCTTCGAAAACAACGGAATCATGCGGCTTTCCGCCACGGAATCCTCGATCATCGTCGGGACGATACCACTCCTGACGCTCATGATCGAGATGATACTGAGCCACCGCAAGCCGAAGCCTATAGTCACCATCGGGATTGTCCTTTCGTTCCTTGGCGTCATTCTCATGGTGGTCAAGTCCGCGGCGGCCAAGTCTTCGCCCCTTGGGTATCTCTACATGATCGGTGCCGCGGTGTCATGGAGCGCTTATTCATTCCTGACGAAGCCGTTGTCTGCGAGGTACCCGCAGCTTTCAATCACCTTCTGGCAGATATTTTTCGGCATGCTGGGATGTATCCCTTTCGCCCTGACCGAAGGCCAGAGTTTTGCCGCGCTGTCTCCCAAGGTGATTTTCAACCTTCTGTACCTGGGTATTTTCGGATCGGCGCTCGGCTACTGGTTCTACGTGATCATGCTGGACAGAATGGGTGCAACCCAATCAAGTGTATTCATCAACCTGATTCCAGTGGTTTCCGTGATTGCCTCCTTCATCGTGCTTGGCGAAAGGCTTGCCCCTCTCCAGCTGTTTGGAGGGGTCGTTGCGATCGCCGGTGTCTACATGGCTACGACGACCAGGAGAAAGGGATCCTGAGCCATGCTGACCATCCTTCACGAAGATGCAGAGATCCTCATCATAGACAAGCCGGCAGGCCTTGCCGCACAACCGGGGGAAGGCGTTGGCTCATCCGTTCTGTCGCTTATCGAGGCAGATTTTCACTTCAAGCCATACCCTGTGCACCGTTTGGACAAGGAGACTTCGGGCTGCATGATCATAGCGAAAAGCAGCGAAGCGGCGTCCCGATGGTCGGAACTTGTGACATCGAGAAAAATCAGGAAGTTATATTGGGCTGTCTGTGCCGGGGCTCCGGAGCAGGATTCCGGCAGCTATGAAGATTCGCTTGAAATCAATGGCCGGATCATGAAAGCCCAGACAAGTTATCGTTGTCTGGCGCGTCATGCCTCCGGGACTGATCCTGCCGATAATGGCATCAAATGCTTTTCCTTGCTGGAACTCGAACTTGGCAGCGGCCGCATGCATCAGATCCGTCGCCATCTCGCGATGCACGGGCTTCCAATAGTGGGCGATGATAAATATGGAAACTTCCTGCTCAACCGACAGCTCAGGAAGAAAAAAGATCTCAAACATCTTCTCCTCTGGGCTAGATGCCTTGAATTGGATGTGGGCGTAAGGGTACAGGCTTCGATCCCTCAGCATTTTGCCCTTTTCCTGGATGATTGGCCGGAAATCCAGGTTACAATGCAATGATCACGAGGTAACAATGGAAGCTAAGAAGCGATACATAGTGAGTCATGGGGCGTCCTGGGTACTGCCTGATGGGCGTGTACTGGTAGTCCCTGGTTTTCATGAAAATTGGCTCCTGCAGCATCCATCGATAGCGTCTGGTGCAAGGAACACGGCCGAATTCGTCAAGAAATCCGGTTGGCTTTCGGCTGTCCTTCATGAAAAAGGCTTTCTTGATGTAATCATCCGCTCTAAAGACGAGGAGAAAGTCCGCGAATGCCTCTGGAATGTAGTCAGCACGAATGCTGCAAGCCTGGAAAAGGTAATCGTGATGGTTCTTGACAAGGATGGATACATTGTACTGGCGGGTGAGGACTTCCTTGAACGCGAGGCATTTGACAGGGCTCTGGATATGCCAACTGATTCAGCAAATTGACAATTTTCCAGTAGACAATTGTCTATGCGCCTTGTGAAGCCGTCTATTCGACAAGTTCCCTGAGAAACCCGGCGAGCTCCCTTGCATTCCTGACTGAATTGCCTTTGGCATTGTTGCTGAAAACGATGAACGCCCTTCCTGCTTTTCTTGACAACGCATCAATGCAAAAAGCCTTCTTCTTCAATTCGGCGCTGGAATAATCGTAATCCTGGCTTCCATCTGCATCTCCGTTCCACCATCGCTCGTCCGAATGGCCCTGAAGGCGGAAATAGGCTGTCGGGCTCGTCAGCCTTGCCTTGTCGGGCGTCAGCGAATCGAAACCCGGCCCGTCAGCCAGAACGAAGCTGATTGATCTCCTGGACAGCTCTTCGAAGACACTTGGCTGGTGCCAAGCCGTGTTCCTGAACTCAACGGCAAGAGGAAATGCCGAGAACGCAGAACAAAGATTGCCGAGATGCTTCCTGTTTTGGTCAGTATAAGTGAAATCATAGGGCAGCTGCAGCAGAAGGGCCCCCAACTTGCCTTCCGAAGCAAGGGCGTCTGCTGCGTCGGCAAATTCTGCTGCTGGCTTTTGCCAGTCTCCTGCAATCTCGCTGATGAGGCTCTTGTGCAACTTCATCGAAAACATGAAGCCGGGACTAGTCTGCCTGGCCATGTGGAGAAGCACCGCAGCCTTCGGCATCGTGTACCAGGAAAAATCCAGTTCGACAAAAGGGAAGACAAGCGAGTAGTAACGCAGGAAGTCCTTGGCGTCCAGGTCTTTGGGATAGAAGGCTTCCCCCCATTCCTTGCAGGAATAACCGCTCGTACCGACATAGAATCGATTTGGAGCCATATTCCCCCGTTTTCGGCTTATAATTCCATCATGGATGCAAATCCAGTCCAATAGTTGCCCAAGCCGGGAAGAAAGGATATCTTACTACTGTACTGCAAAGCAGTGTTATTTATTCTATTGTACGCTTCCGCTGCAGTAAATATCCTGATCAAAATGGAGGCCTGACCGATGGCCCTCACTATCATTGCAAGAATCCTGAGCGTTGCGACATCAGTCTACAGCCTTCTTTGTGCGATCAGGGTTTTTATGACATGGATGCCCACTACGAGAAGAGGCAAAGGCGGCCAGTGGCTCGCCCGCGCCACCGATCCCTATCTGGGGCTTTTTTCCCGCATCTCGATGTTTCATACTGATCGCGTCGACTTCAGCCCCATTGCGGCGCTCACTGTCCTTTCGGTGGCCAGCAACGCATTTTCGACTCTTGCGAGCACAGGGCAAATCACGATCGGTTTCCTTTTCAGCCTTTTGCTGCAAGCTGCATGGTCTGCGGTGGCTTTCATGCTTTCATTCTATGCCGTCTGCGCAATAATCAGACTCATCGGCAATGCTTTGCACCTTGGAAACCTAAATCCTTTTTGGAACATCCTGGATGCCATCCTCAATCCGATCCTTTACAGGATCAACCGCAACATTTACAGACACAAGGCAATCAGCTACACGCAAGGCCTCATAACGGGCGTCATCGTGCTGATCCTCCTGCGCGCGGCCGGCGGGGCGCTGATCAGGCTGCTGTCATCCCTGCTCCTATCGCTTCCATTCTGAAACAGGGGAGAGAACAATGCTTACCTCCAAAAGAAGAAGTTTCCTGTCGGCAGAGGCTGCCCAACTCCCTGCTCTCATGCAAATCGGCAAGAATGGGCCTACTGAGGCTTTGTCTGCACAGCTGGAGCTGCTGCTGAACCGGCATGAACTGGTCAAGCTGAGATTTGTGGACTTCAAGGACGACAGAAAAACCATAGCTTCCGACCTGGCAGCCGCCACGGGGAGCGAGCTTGTCCGCATCATCGGCAACACGGCGATTTTCTTCCGCCAGAACCCTGATCCCGAAAAACGGCATCCGGAATTCCTGTAGGCCAATTATGCCATCAATTACATCGCCGCGTTGATCAATGAGGGACTGCCCCCTCGCTTTCAGTCAGTGTGCGCGGCCGGGACCGACAAACAGTGGATAGCTTGCAGCGAGATACCTCAAGCCCCTGTAACAGAGCTGCGGGTCCATGAGCGCTTCCGCCAGGACAATTTCCGCTTGAGGGTTCATCCCTGTCCGGATTATGAATGAGGCAATCAGATTTTCCTTGGACGGATGGGTGGAGAACAGGTCCTTGACTCCTCCAATCCAGTCGATCCTCGTCTTTTCATCTGCAATGACATCGTTCGCCGTCGATTCCAGCAATGCAATGCCCTGCTCCTGGTCTTCGATGAACGAGCAATAAAGCGGGTAAAAATCGGTTATTATGCCGATGATGCTCGCCATCGCCAGCACGATCTCGTCCGAAACAAAGGCCGGAGGATCATCGTAGCGCAGGCAGGAAACAAGCACCGGCAACGATGATTTCGAGTCCATTATCTCCAGCGCGGATGTCGCCGAGATCCTCACCCTTGGGTTGGGGCTTCGCATGAGGATCGACTCGATCAACGGGATGGAATCGACATCCCCCATCCGTGCCAGCGCCATGATCGCGGCGCCCTGCAGCATGTAATCTTCAACTTCCAGCGCCTTGCGCAGGACAGGGATAGCTTCGGTCTTGCCATGCCTCCCCAGAATCCTCGCAGCGACATAGGCAGTGGAAAAAACATGGCTTTCGACTTCCCTCATCAGTGGTTTGGTGGCCTTGGCCGACAGACGAGGCGTCGCTTCCAGCGCGATCAGGGCTTCCATCCTCACCTCAAATCGTGGCGAGTTGAGATAAGTTAAAAGTTCGTCCTGTGTGTGGCTGGATCTGGATCGGCCCAATTCCTGTATGAGCCTGATTTCCTCTTTTGGATTCGAACTCCGGTCAAGCCGGGCGAGAAGGTCGAAGGCCTTGAGATCCCTTACAGAAAACATGACCTCGAGGGATTGGGAAATGCTTGCGGAGCCAAGGCGTTTCAGGCTCCGCATCATGAAAATGGCAATTACAAGCGCAGCGCAGATTATTGCATAGAGCAACCGATAGGAATTTATCGTGCTCAATCCCAGGGTTTGGAAGAAATCAAGCAGCATACCGCTTGAGCCCGACCCTATGGCTCCCCCCAATCCGTAGGCGAAATAATAGACGACTGACAAGTCGAGTGTCTTGCTCTTGGGGACAAGCGAGAAATAGTAGGTTTGGGCTGTATTTTCTTCGCCTGCGAACCCAAAGGACGACAGAAAATGTATGAAGCAGAGGAAAACTGCGGTCACGACACTGGAAGCAAAAATCTGCGAATTGGCGGGCAGGAAGGCAATGAGCACGAAACTCAGCAGGCCTATGCTGCTGAAAATGACAAGCAGCGGCTTGGAGCCTAGCCTGTCGACCAGAAGTCTTATCAGAAGACCCATGGCAATCGAGCCAAGGCTTGCGAAAAGCGAATACACCATGACGGCGTCATCGCCCTGTCTGAAAGCTTCCTTTGCGTAGACAGGGAGGAAGGACCGCCCCATGCCTGAGGCGAATGAAACGAGCAGGAAGATGATTATGAAGCGCCGGAAAGCTGTATCCTTGAGGGCTTCCTTTGTTGTCTTCATCAGGGAAGCCGACTTGTCGGGCGCATAATCCGCAGGTTCCGGCGTCCGGAGCAGGAAAATGCACCCCACATAGCCAATGGCAATGCCTACCCCTATCCCTATGGCATAGGTCCATGGAGTCGCCTGCTCGCCAAGGACGAGTGCCAGAATAAGCCCGGTCACCATACTCGCGAAAGAGGTGATGACCGATACGGTGATCATAAAGGCGCCCCGGTCGGATCGCGGTTTTTCCCCGCCTCCCGAACCCAGGTAATCCACGACAGGATTGTTGCCTATGAGGGCTATTCCCCTGAAAATCGCGAACCCCGCGCTGCCGGCCAGGAGAAGGCCGATCGCGGCTCCCTGATGGCCGCGCATGGCGAGTGCCGGCGCCAGGACGATAGGCAGGAGGGCCGTGTATCTTCCGACCCAGGCCCATCCGAAGACCCAGACAATGGGTTTTTTCCTGGTCAACTTTTTGCCGACCGGCATGAGGAAATAGGTCAGATAGGCGATTGCATTGAGCAGGCCGACTATGGCATTGGAAGCACCGAGGCGAAGCGCAAAAAGCGTGATGAAAGACCCAGATATCAGGACGAAAGATGAAGAATTGAGAAAATTGAAGATGTAAAAATCATTCCGGGCTTTCTGAAGCCTGCCCGGGGAAAGCGGTGCAGCCATAGGCGCAGTATACTATGCTTTTTGCGGTATAGGAATTCGACAGACTATTTCTTCTATCAGGAATTTCCTTGCTTTGCTTTATTCCAGAGCATTTCCATCCTGTCGACATGGGCTGAATCGGGAACCAAACCTTCCTGCTTCAACTGCTTCTCCACATAATGAAAGCGATTCGAGAATTTTTCGTTGGCCTGCTGAAGCGCGAGCGAGGGATCAATGCCATGGTATCTGGACAGATTGACCACCGTGAAAAGCAGGTCTCCCATCTCTTCTTCCAGTCGCTCGCGGGTATCCTTTTCGCAGGCTTCCTGTACTTCCCCGATCTCCTCGTCGACTTTATCCCAGACTCCCTTGCTGTCGGGCCAGTCGAATCCGGCCTTTGCTGCTTTCTTTTGCAGCTTGTAGGCTTTCTCCAGGGGAGGAAGGTGCTTGGGCACATCGTCCAGGATCGAATCCTTTTTACGACGGCCTTCCTTCCCCTCCTTTATTTCATTCCACTGGAGGACGACCTGTTCAGGCGTGGCGACATCCGAGTCTCCAAAAACATGGGGATGACGGCGAACCAGCTTGTCGACGGCTTCGTTGAAGACATCGGCAGCCGAGAATGACGAATTCTGTTCGTACATGTACATCGTCATCGTGCCAAGCATGAGGAGGTCACCAATCTCCTCCTTGACATGGTCGGGATCCTTTTCGGTGATCGCATCCACAAGTTCGTACGCTTCTTCAATGATATTGTTCCGGATCGAGGAAGGGCTCTGCTCTCTGTCCCAGGGGCAGCCATCCTCGGCTCTCAATCGTGCCACAATTGCATAGAGCTTCGTGAACCCCTCCGAAGCCGATTCGGCTTCGGGCAAGATTCCATCGGCGCTTTTGCCTGCTAGTTCCTTCAGTGTTTCATCTGGGTTTTTCATGATTTGCTCGTATCGCTACGATAAAGAAATACGGGAAAAGATACAAGGGCGGGGGCGGTCAGCAGTGCGGCCGGTACCTGGCAAGAGGCCACGGACAGCCGCCGCCTTGCATTTATTCTTCAATCGCGAATTTTTCGCATTTTGCCAGGAGCATGGCTTTGTCATGCACATCGAATTTCCTGTAGACCCGGGCCAGAGTATTCCTGACCGTCGATTCCTTTACGCCGGAATCGATCGCGATCTCCTTGATCGATACGCCTTTCATCAAGGCCCGCAGGTATTCGCCTTCCGTCTTGGTCACCCCTAGCTTCTTCAGGGACAGGCTTGGCTTCGAGGCTTTCTGATAGATAAGTGGACGGGTTTCCTTCATGAAGCCATAAAGAGAGGTAACCATGGTGATGACAGAGACGATGGACAGGATGAGCCTGCCTGGATTGGAATTTGAGATGAGGCCGATTATGATTTCACAAACGCAATAGTAGCAGACCAGAATGACAACCTTGAAGACTGCCCTGTTGCGGAAGAAGGCGAGTGCATCCAGCAGAATCATCGCAGAGAGAAAACAGCAGAGGCTGAACATCGAAGAAATATTGAAAAACATTGGAACGGGGACCAGAGCCATCATCAGGATTGGCTGAAGCCAGTAGAGCCGCGGTTTCAGCGTGCTGAGGAGAAATAGCAGCGAACAGGCGCAGCCGACTATAGTGGGAACAAGCGGCTCTACCTTGAGTGTCGAATTTGTGTTTTTATCCTCTAATGAGGTCGCGCCTGCAAGAATGAGAACGAAGCCTAGAAACAAAGCCGCAACTAAACCGGTTTTCTTGAAAGGCGTCGAATTGTCACCTTCCATTTCCACAAATGTCATCACACAACCTCATGACAGAAAAACTTGTGTATTGTCAGCAGATAGACCTGTCAAATCATCTACCTTTTGTTATATCATGGAATTCTGTGGCGTGAAAGGAAAATAGAAATTTGCGGGTTGAGGAGGTCGGCCTGTATTCCCGGCAATTCACTGTGGCAACGGCTATTGTATATAAAAATTCAAATATTAGACAATTGTCTACAAGCCTGAGAGTGTTATTTGCTTGTTAATTTGGCCGAAAGCTGGGAGTATTGAATCTGCAGGTGGGAAGATTTTTTTCATCGTGCAATCAAAATAGTTACAAAAATATAACAAAAGAATGAACACAAAAAAGAAGGGCGATCCTTGCAGGGATCGCCCTCGTCATATCTGACATCCACCTCAATCGATTTTACCTTTTCCCCTGCTTCCGGACAATGCGACTGACTGCGAAGGCGATACCGGCACCAAGAGTGTCGAAAGCCATGTCAAGCAGTTCAAAGTGCCTGCTGGGGGTCAGCAGCTGGAGCATCTCGCTCCCGATAACAAAGCTGAGCACGAGGGCCAGCGTGAGGAAAATTTGCGGGAACCTGCCGTGCACCTTTTCATATTCAAGCATATAGGCGAGGGCAAAAAGGAAAAACAGGACGAGGTGGGCGATCTTGTCCAGTCCGAAAAAGGATGGGACCTTCCTGAATGTCGAGCTTGGCAGCAGCAATGCCACCAGTATCAGGCATGCGCAGAGAATCGTGAACTTGTAGTCCCTTACTTTTTTCATATGTCGGCAACTACGATACAGGAGCCTGTCCCGGAGGTCAATCCCTTATAAAAAAGCAGCGCCCCGTGCGGAGCGCTGCAAACTTCAGCGTTTATGCTTTTTCAGAATGGCCTGTCCGCGATGTAGCGATATTCCTTGTAACGACGTTCGATAAGCCCACGCTGCTTGGCGAGCAGCTCGGCAGCGCGCTCGGGGTTCGCTTCGCGCAGGGATTTGAACCGCACTTCGGCGTACATGTAGCTTTCCAGCTTGGAGAAATCCGGCTCCTTGGAGTCGAGCTGGAATGGATTCCTGCCCTCGGCCTTGAGGCGCGGATCATAGCGATAGAGTGGCCAGACTCCGCATTCTACGGCGGCTTTCTGTTGGTTCATGCCCTTCTGCATGTCGATGCCCTGATTGATGCAGTGCGAGTAGGCGATGATGATCGACGGACCATTGTAACTCTCGGCTTCCCTGAAGGCCTTGATCACCTGGCTCATGTTGGCTCCCATGGAGATCTGGGCGACATAGACGTAGCCATAGCTCATCGCGATCATGCCCAGGTCCTTCTTCATGGTCTCCTTGCCGGCGGTCGCGAACTTGGCGATGGCGCCGACTGGTGTTGCCTTGGACGCCTGACCGCCCGTATTGGAATACACTTCGGTGTCGAGCACGAGGATATTGACATTCTTCCCGGAAGCCACGACATGGTCGAGGCCGCCGAAGCCGATATCATAGGCCCAACCATCACCGCCGATGATCCACACCGATTTCTTGATGAGGAAGTCGGCCACATTGGTCAGTTCTTTTGCCCACTCGGCCTTGGCCGGAGCGATCGATTTCTTCAACTCGGCCACGGATGCGCGCTGGACTTCGATGTCGTCATCGGAAGCCAGGGGATTGGTCAGGATGCGGTCAGCGAGGGCGACATCGACGCCATTGCCTTTTGCTGCGACGAGAAGCTCGCGGGCATACTCGGCCTGCTTGTCGGAAGTCAGGCGCATTCCCATTCCGAATTCGGCGGCGTCCTCGAAGAGACTGTTGGACCACGCCGGGCCGCGGCCGTCGGGGCGCGTCGTGTAGGGAGTGGTCGGCAGGTTGCCGCCATAGATGGAGGAGCAGCCCGTGGCGTTGGCGCAGAGCGCTCTGTCGCCGAAGAGCTGGGACATCAGCTTGAGGTAGGGGGTTTCGCCGCACCCTGCGCAGGCGCCGGAGAACTCAAAGAGCGGCCGCTTCATGGCGATGCCCTTCGGGAATGCCAGGTTAAGGTACTTGGCTGGCGTGTCGGGGATGCCCATGAAGAAGTCCCAGTTGGCAGCTTCGGATTCTCGCAGTGGAGCCTGGTGCTCGAGGTTGATCGCCTTGCGGCCGGCGTTCACTTTGTCGTTGACGGGGCAGATGTTCACGCAGGCACCGCAGCCTGTGCAGTCTTCCGGGGCGACCTGAAGGGTAGCCTTGAGACCGGCGAATTCCTTGCCCTTCGCGTCCGTGCTCTTGAAGGTGGCCGGGGCCCCAACGAGGCAGGAGGGCTCATAGGCCTTGAGACGGATGACGGCGTGCGGGCAGACCATGGTGCAGTTGCCGCACTGGATGCAAATCTCGGGGTTCCAGACGGGGATCTTCTCGGCGATGTTGCGCTTTTCGTACTTGGTGGTTCCCGTTGGGAAAGTGCCGTCTTCTGGCAGCTTGGACACAGGGAGCGCGCTTCCGCGCATGGCGATCATCTCGCCCAGGGTCTCCTTTACGAACTTCGGAGCGGTTCCGGGGACGGCCGGCAGCATGTGCTTCTTCGAGTCGGCTTTGCCGACCAGGACTTCGTGCGTGGCGTCAAGCGCCATATCGATGGCCGCGATGTTCTTCTGGACGACGTCCGCGCCTTTCCTGTGGTAAGTCTTCTCGGTGTACTTCTTGATGTAAGCAATGGCCTCGTCGCGTGGAAGGACACCGGAAATCTTGAAGAAGGCGGTCTGCATGATCGTGTTGATCCTGCTGCCCATGCCCGATTTCTCGGCGATGCTCACAGCGTCGATGACATAGAACTTGAGCTTCTTGTCGACGATATACTG
>JAJFUL010000229.1 GCA_021372425.1 Spirochaetaceae bacterium | reverse complement strand
TTCGAAGCCGAAAAGACGCTTCGCGCGGCAGAGAGGAAATTCAATTCCTTCATGGACTACATGCCTTCCATCGTGATCATCAAGGACAGCGACAGTAAGATCCTGTATGCCAACAGGGAGGCATCCCGGCGCCTGGCGATCGATCAGTACATCGGCAAGTATCCTGAAGACATCCCCGATCCTGTAAAGGCTGGGATGGCCCGTTCAACCGACACGAAAACCCTGGCTGATGGCTATTGCGAATACGAGAATGTCTATAACGACCGCAATGGCAATCCAATCCTCCTATCCACCCAGAAGATCAGGATAGACCAGGAAGGCGGGCCTTCACTCATAGGTCAGATATCGACCGACATCACCGATCGCGAAAAAGCCCTAAGGCAAATCCGCGAACTCAACAGCACCCTCGAGCAGAAAGTCAACGAACGGACAGCGGAGCTGAGGATGTCCAACGCAGAAATGCAGGCATTCGCTTATTCGGTGTCCCACGACCTGCGGAGCCCTTTGCGTTCGATCAACGGATTCGCCGAACTCCTCGCTTCCCAATACTCGGATTCGCTGGATGAACAAGGCCGGCACGACCTTGCCCGCATTCAGCTGGCCGCCACCCGGATGGAAGACCTGATCGATGATCTCGTGGCGCTGGCGAAAGTCTCCACCATCGATCTGGAAAAAAAGCGGATCGATATTGGAAGGATCGCTAATTCAATCACTGCTCAGTATCTGAAAGAGAACGATTGCCGGATCGTCGCCATTTCCATCAAGCCTTCGATGTTCGCCTTCTGCGATGAGCAGGCAATGGTCATTCTCTTCCAAAGCTTGATCGATAATGCCTTTAAGTTCACCAGCAGGAACCAGACTACGAGAATCGAAATCGGATCAAGGAATGATTGCGCACCGTGTCCTGGAAAGACGGTCTTCTATGTCAGCGACAATGGAGTTGGCTTCGACATGACTTACTACGACACGCTGTTCCAGCCTTTTCATCGCCTTCACTCTTCAAGCGAGTACCCGGGAAATGGCATCGGCCTTTCCATCGCCAAGCGGATAGTTGGCCGGCACGATGGCCTCATCTGGCTCGAATCCGTTGTTGACAAGGGAACGACCGTTTTCTTCACGCTTGGATGATTCGCTACGCTTTAATGAGCTTGATATAGCTGGTTATTCCCCCCAGAAGCATATCGATCGCAATCGCAGTCAACAGCAAACCCATCAATTTTTCGATCGCACTCAGGAAGGATGGCCCCAGCCTGTCCTTGAGCTTCACGGCAGTGAAAAACACAGCCATCGTCACGACAATGGCAATCGAAATCGAACCGATCCATTCAAGTTTCCTGGATGGTTCGGATTTTCCAAGCAACATGACGGTCGTCATGGCCGAGGGGCCTGCGATCAGCGGAATAGCTACCGGCACAATGAAGGGCTCGCCGTTTATCTGGTCATCAACGAGCTTGCCTCCGGTTCCCGGAAAGACCATGTTGAGCGCGATCAGGAACAGGATGACGCCGCCTGCTATCCGCAAGGTTTCGTCGGAAAGATTGAGCGCGGTGAGAATCGCCGAACCGAAGAAGAGAAAGAAGACCAGGGTGACGAAAGCGATCAGGCATTCCCTTACGATGACCTTGCTCCGGCGTTCCGGGGCAACATTTTTGAGCGCCGAGATAAACAATGGAATATTCCCCAGCGGATCTGTTATCAGAATGAGAAGAATGGTCGCCGAAAGAAAACTCTGCTTCATGGACTCATGATACCCGATTCCGGGAACGGTGGACAGTGACGGCCGATGAAATCATGACCGCAAGCACGATAATCGCTCCGCCTGAGAGGGAGCGGGCGCTCGGCTTCTCACCGGTCGCCAGGAATACCCAGACCGGGTTCAGGATGGGCTCGAGGACAGCGGTCAGCATGCTCTGCAAGGCCGTTATGCGCTTGATGGCGTAGGCGAAGAGGATGGCGGCCAGGCCGATCTGCAGGATGCCAAGCCCAAGGATGGCGCCAACCGACTTGAGCGTTATGGTTGGGGCAGGGAGGAAGAGCGATATCGCACCGGCGATAACGGCCGTGAGAATATGGCCCAGAAGCAGGGAAGAGAGTGGATCGGCGTCCTTCTGTTTGCGGAGAAGCACCGTGTTGAGCGCAAAAGCCAAGCCCGCTGCGACGGCTGCGCTGTCGCCCAGCAGGTTCCCGCTGCCGAGCGAATCCATAAAGAAGAGACCCATGCCGATGCAGATCGCCACCAATGCGACCCAATGCTCGGCAGCGGGCTTTTCCTTCAGGATGGGACCACCGAGCAGCGCCACGTAGATGGGCGCGCCATACTGCAGCAGTATCGCATTGGCCGCGCTCGTGTTTTTGTTTGCAAAAATGAAGAGCAGCATCGTGGCGGCATAGGCGAAAGCCGTGCCTATCTGCAGGCTGGAGAAGGTGAATTTCGGTTTGCGGATGCAAGCCCAGAGAAAAATCGATGCAATGAGACTTCGGCCACAGGCTATCGCAAAAGGCTGCCAGTCGATCAGTTTGATAAAGATACCGGCCAAGCTCCAGAGGATGGCGCAGCCAGCCATGGCGACGATGCCGCGCAGCTGCCGCGAATCGCCCTCCAAGCCTCCGAGACTACCAGAACTATTGGTTCCGCTGCTGGCTCCCTCCATCTCAGCGCTCCAGCTTCCGATAGACAATGCGGTGCGGCCTGTCTGCCTCGATGCCCAACATTTCGCGCCGGTAATCGGCGTACTCTGTCCAGTTGCCGTCGAACCAGCGCACCTGTGAATCGCCCTCGAAAGCCAGGATGTGCGTGCAAACCCGATCAAGGAACCACCGGTCGTGACTCACGACGAGCGCGGCGCCGGCAAAGGTATCCAGGGCATCCTCGAGAGCACGCAATGTATTCACATCGAGATCGTTCGTCGGTTCGTCGAGCAGGAGCACGTTTGCGCCCACTTTGACCATCATGGCCAGATTGAGCCGGTTGCGTTCGCCGCCCGAAAGCATCCCGACTTTCTTCTGCTGGTCCTGGCCCGAGAAATTGAACCAGCTGCAGTATGCCCTGCTGTTCAATTCCTGCTTGTTTCCAAGCAGGATGAAGTCCTGGCCATCGCTGAGTTGTTCCCATACTGTCTTGTCTTCGTCCAGGGTTTCGCGCATCTGGTCGGCATAGGCCATGACCACCGTGTCGCCCAGCGAGATGCTGCCGGAATCCGCCTTCTCTTTGCCTGTTATGATACGCAGGAGCGTCGTCTTCCCCGCACCGTTCGGCCCGACAATACCCACAACAGCGCCGGGAGGTATCTCGAAATCGAGATTTTCGAAAAGCAACTCGCCGCTAAAGGATTTCGCGAGCTTGTCTGCCCGGATGACGACCTTGCCCAGCCGCGGTCCCGGAGGAATAGTGATTTTCGATTCGCGTATCTTTTCCCTGCCTTCCTCGGCAAGCAGCTTTTCATACTTTTCGATACGGGCCTTGCTCTTCGCATGCCGCCCCTTCGCGCTCATCCCGATCCACTCGAGTTCGCGTGCGAGGGTGCGCGCCCTTTCGGACTCGCCCTTCTCTTCCATTTCGAGGCGCTGCTTCTTCTGCCCGAGCCAGCTCGAATAGTTGCCCTTCCAGGGAATGCCTTCGCCCCTGTCCAGCTCGAGGATCCACCCCGCTACATTGTCCAGGAAATAGCGGTCATGCGTTACGGCGATGACAGTGCCCGCATACTCGCGCAGATGACGCTCGAGCCAGGCGACCGTTTCCGCGTCGAGGTGGTTGGTGGGCTCATCGAGAAGCAGGATGTCGGGCTTCCTGAGCAGAAGCCTGCAAAGCGCTACGCGGCGGCGTTCTCCGCCCGATAGCGTGTCCACAACCTGGTCCGCGGGAGGGCACCTCAGTGCCTCCATGGCGAAATCAAGCCGCGATTCCAGGTCCCATGCATTGAGCGTGTCCAGTTTTTCCTGGAGCGCCGCCTGTTTTGTGGCCAGTTTGTCGAAATCCGCATCAGGATCACCGAAGGCTTCATTGACTCTGTCGAATTCGGCCAGCGCATCGACGATTTCCTGTACACCCTCGCCGACAATCTCGCGGACGGTTTTCCCCGGCTCGAGGTATGGTTCCTGCTCGAGAAATCCGATGGAATAACCAGGCGCGCAGGCGACTTCGCCAGAAAATTCCTGATCCAGGCCGGCCATGATTTTCAGAAGACTCGATTTCCCTGAGCCATTGAGTCCTATGACACCGATCTTCGCGCCGTAGAAATAGGAGAGGCTGATGTCCTTGAGTACTTGCTTTGTTCCGTATCGCTTCGAAACGCGATACATCGAATAGATGACTTTCTTATCGTCGTAGGTGCTGGCCATTACAATACTATGCTCCTTTACTCGACTCTATTGACACTCGCCTGAGATGTTTCATAGGAGCTACTTGAGCGTCTTTGCCTCGATTTCCTTGAAGTATCGAACCGTCTTCACCTTCAACTCGAGGGTTGAGTCCTCATCGCAGACCAGGATGGCCTTCGGGTGAAACTGCAGGCAGCTGATCGTCCAGAGGTGATTGACGCCGCTTTCGATCCCATGCCGCAGGGCCCGCGCCTTTTTCTCCCCGGAAATAAGAATGAGCACCTCCCGCGCATCCGTCACTGTTCCCACGCCGACCGTAAGCGCCGTCCCCGGCACCTTTGATGGGTCGTTGTCGAAAAAGCGGCTGTTGGCCCTTTTCGTATCCTCGGTCAGGGTCTTGATCCGCGTTCGGGAAGAAAGCGAGGAACCCGGCTCGTTGAAAGCCAGGTGTCCATCTTCGCCGACGCCGCCGACGAAGAGATCGATGCCGCCGTGGCGCCGGATTTCCTCCTCGTAGCGGGAACACTCCAGCTCGAGGTTGGACGCCATGCCATCGAGGATGTGCACATTTTCTTTTTTTATATCTATATGTGAAAAGAAATTATTCCACATGAAGCTGTGATAGCTCTGCGGGTGCTCGTGTGGCAGGCCAACATACTCATCCATGTTGAAGGTGGCAACATTTCTGAATGACACTTTCCCCTGGCGGCACAGCCCGATAAGGCATTGGTACATGCCCAGTGGAGTCGAGCCTGTCGGCAGCCCCAGTACGAATGGCCTGTCCGCAGGGGCTTCACTGATCCGCCCTGCAACATATTCAGCTGCCCACCTGGCAACTTCATTGTAATCTTTCTGTATGACGACTCGCATAATTTATCCTTGCTTTTCGTTTCCCGCTTCACTGAAGACAAATTTGCCATTGACCATGGTGGCCATGACTTCGAAAGACCGTGACATGATCGTCAGGTCGGCAATGAAGCCGGGACTCAATTCGCCCCGCTTCCCGATCTTGTGGATGCGCGCAGGGTTGGAGGATGCCATCTTGACCGCGGACTCGAGCGAAATACCATAGCTCACAAGGTTCCGGAGCCCTTCCAGCATAGTGAGCGAGCTGCCCGCGATGACATTGTCGGACTTCCGGTAGAACAGCTTGTCATTCAGGTACACCTCCTCGTTGTTGGCGAGAAAGGGACCCTCAATCTGTTTTGTTGGTTTGAGCGCATCGGTGATCAAAACGATGTTGGTGTCCGGTTTGTCCCGGACAAGCAGGCGAACCAAGTCTGGATGAACATGTCTGCCGTCGGCGATGATTTCGCAGGAAAGATCCGGCTGGATGAGGATGGCGCCGACGGCATTCGGATTGCGGTGATGCAGCTGGCTCATCGCGTTGAACATGTGCGTCGAATGCCGGATGCCCGCCTGCATGCCCTCGATGATGTTCTCATAGGTTGCGTTGGTATGGCCGGCCTGGAGCACGATGCCCATCTTAATGCAATACAGGGCTAGTTCCCTCATGCCCTTGAGTTCCGGCGCGACCGTCATGCTGATGACGTGGCCTTCGCTCGCCTCGTAGAGCTGTGCCATCAGGTCGAGATTGACTGGCTTGACGAATTCCGGCCGCTGGACACCCAGCCTGGCCGGCGATATGAAAGGGCCCTCGAGATGGATGCCGAGAATTGTCGCACCCTTCTCGAAACCCATTGCCGCGGTAATGGCCCGGATGCCCTTGATCATGTCTTCAATCGACATGGGGTAGATGGTCGGGATAAAGGAACTGACGCCATGTTGGGCGAGCAGCTCCGACATCTTGAGAATCGACGTGGTGGACACATCCTCGGTGCCAAAGCCGCCGAATCCGTGGATGTGCGTGTCGATAAGTCCTGGCATGACATAAGCTTGCCCGGCATCGATGATCATGTCTGATTCAGCAAAGCGCTTCTGCCGGAAGCGCCGTTCTGAAAATACATCGGTGATTCTGTCGCCATCGATGAGAACGGCGCTATCGGGCATCTGCGCGTAGCCAGCGACGACCGTGGCGTTATGGATGCAGATAAGCGACATCGGTCAGCTTCTCTACTCGGTTGCCGTCGCGGCGGAAGTAGCGTCAGAGGCGGGCTGTGCCTTTGCCTCCTGAGCCTTGACCAGCAAATCGCCCCACTCTTTCTTCATGGAGTCTATCATCCCGAAAATCTGGTGCCCGGCTGGATATGACTTCTTGAAGTACTCTTCTGACTTCGACAGATCAGTAAGAGCCTGAGTCAGGCGCCCCGCGGACTGGTCGATTTCCATATTCAGCAGCGCGCGATAGAAATACAGCGCCGCGTAGCCTTCATCGGGCTGTTCCTTTAGGAGATTCCTATTGATGTAATTGAAGGCGGAAGTTGTGTCTCCCGTGGAAAGCCATGTCGAAACGATGGAACGGACCACGTCTGGATCCCCCGGGAAGGCGGCAGTGACCGCATCGGCAGCTTCATCGGCGGCTTCGCGATCCCCAAGATTCACGGCAGCAAGGTGTCTCACGAGCCCGGGGAAATAATCCTGGGGAAAATCCACCTCGAACCCATCGAGATAACGGTCCAGCATTTCCCTGTCGGCAAGGGCGAGCCCCGCCTTTATTCCCACGATATAGCCATTGGCGAGCTGTTCCCTGTTGTTTTTGTCGGCAATCACCTTATCCGCCTCAGCAGGGACGGCATCAAATAGGCCAAGACCATAATAGGCATTGGCAAGCCGAAGTGTCAGCGTCAGATTTTCCGGTTCCAGTTCGAGAGCCTTCAGGGTCACGGTCCTGGCACCTTCCCAGCTTTCCGTGGCGATCAGCATTTCGGAATAGCGGTCGAGGCTCATTCGCGTGTACAGATCATATGCGTAGGCGCGCTCGAATTCGGTCGCACCGTCCTTCAGGACAGTCGCTTCGTCAAGCAGCCACTGGCCCTGGTAATCTTTCCAGACCTCATAGTAATAATTGCCGAGCATATAGGAAAGGACAGGAGGAATAGCTTCTCCCTTTTCTTCAAGAGCGCTGGCCAGCGTAGCGGGTGAGAAATCCACCGGTTCGACCGACTCGCCGCTCCCTTCACTCCTGATGGTATCAAGGTCCACCCCCTCGGGCAGATCGACAAAAGTGAAGGCGACATGCATCGCCGTCTGGGCGTAACCATCCAGGGCAATCCTTATTTTTTCGGCGATCATGTATGGGTTGGTACTTTCAGGATCAGCTTGCGACAGCAGGTTCCACGCTGAAGACCATTTACCCTGCACAACGAGATCTTCGGCTTTTGCTATAATTTCCATGTCGGCCGCAGGCGCATCCTTGAAAAGCGCCTTGATTCCATCTGAAGCCTGAGTCCCGGCCTGTGCGGGCGCCGAAGATACTGGCTGGGCTTGTTCCTGCGCAAAAATTCCGGCGGGCACCAGGAAGCAAAGTGCGACAACTGCCAGAATAATCCCTTTTTTCATGGAGAATTTCATCAGCTCTCCTTCTCGCGCCTGATTTTGCATTCCGCGCGATTGCTTCATGCAATGAATATACCATGCTGTCATGGCCTTCGCATACAGCTATTGCACAGTCGTTGCATTTTTATGTATGCTACCGACGCTGGAGCCACCTGAAAAACGAATCCCCTTATGGACAAACCCTCAGACGACGTACGTGATAATTTCGTGAAAATAGTGCCGCGTGCGGACGAAAGCGAATTCGACCGCAGCGTTCTCGGCATGAACCTGAAGGCTCTTGCCCGAATATATGATGATGTCGCCCAGAAACAGCAAAACTTTGCTGCTGCGCTGAAGCTGCGTGGTCTTTCCGTAAGCTGCCCCCGGGATTGCGGTCTGTGTTGCGAACATTTCATGCCGGACATCCTTCCTGTCGAGGCTGACATGCTGGCTTATCATCTGCTACTGAGAAGGCCGGCCCTCATCCAGTTGGTTTTCCAGGATGCCGACAAGTCGGCAAGGTCCGATGGATGCCCCTTCTGGAATGCTGAAGGCAGGGGGAGGAATTGCCTTGTGTACGAAGGAAGGCCTCTCATCTGCCGCCTTTTCGGCTGCTCTACTGTTCATTCAAAGAAAGGGGAACCTGTTTTCGCGCTCTGCAAGCAATTCCCGCATAATCCCCAGGTGCCTCAGAGACGCTACATCGGCGCCCAGCAAATCCAGGATAGTTTCGGAGCCATTCCGCCCGCGATGTCAGATTATTCAGCCATGATCCTCGGCATAGAACCAGACGGCGTATCTTCCAGGATGCCGCTGGACAAAGCCCTGCCGCCGGCATTAAACCGGGTTGCCCTCATGCTTCAGATGACGGCAAAACCAGCCTGACCAGCCACCGGCGTGATTCGTGAAAGACTGGCGACGCACCCTGTTCTGTCGCAATGCTGTCTTTATCGCTTGCAAAAAGCCCGCCATAAATATACCTTGTAGGGGCCCGACCGAAACAACCATGAAGAAATACATAGTCCTTGCAGGCAATATTGGTGCCGGAAAATCAACACTCGTGCAACTTCTTGCCGAAAAACTCGATTTCATACCCTACTTCGAGCCCGTCGCCGAAAATCCCTTTCTCGTGGACTTCTATGCAGACATGCAGCGCTGGGCCTTCCATTCCCAGGTTTTCTTTTTGACAAGCAGGGCAAAAGGCCATCGCGAGCTTATCAACGATCCGCGCTCAGTCGTCCAGGACCGCTCCCTCTATGAGGATGCAGAAGTATTCGCGCGCAACCTCTATGTCCAGGGAGCCCTGCGTGGCGCAGAATGGGATACGTATCAGGAACTTTACCATACCCTGGTTTCGATACTTCCGCCGCCGGACCTGGTGATCTATATACGCGCCTCGGTTTCGACACTGAAATCACGAATCGCAAAGCGCGGCCGTGATTTTGAGGCTAATATTCCTGATTCATATCTCGAGGGGTTGAATACGCTCTATGAGGACTGGATACAAAACTTCACACTGGCACCCATACTGATCATACCCGGCGACAGGCTGGATTTCGTCGAGGATTCTCATGATCTGGCGGAAATTGTCTGTACGGTCCGGGAAAGGCTCCAGGACAGGCAAAGTCTGCTTTTTCCTTATGACATGTGATCAAACAGAAAATGACAGGTGATCGGGCATACAGACCCATCACCTCGCCCATCGCGAGAGGATGGCCAGGTACTTCCCTTTGACTTCGCGCACGACATCTTCCCATGTGCGGCACAGCGTCTTCTGCGCATTTGAAGCAATCTGGGCGCGCCCGGATGCATCGTTCAGCGCATTCACCACCTTCTCGGCAAAAGCACCACAATCGTTTTCCGAAAGATAGCCATTCTCCCCATCGCAGATGACCTCGGCGGCGGTCGCACCTTTCAGCAGCACGGCCGGAGTCTTCATCGCGGCAGCTTCCCTTACGACAAGCGGAGCATTGTCATAGAGCGAGGGAAAAAGGAAGATATCCGCTCGGGCATAGATTGATTGCAGCAAATCCCTGTCATAGACGACCTCGTGGAAGATCACCTTGTCACCTATTCCCAGCTTTTCGGCGAGCTCCTGCAACTGGGGCTTTGCGTAGCCCCTTCCGACAAAGACCATCCTGAAATCGGGCAACTTGGCCATGATCGCGGGGAGAGAACGTATCAGGAATTCGAGGTTCTTCTCCAGAATGTGCTGCCCGACATAAAGCCCCACAGGAATGCCTTCCGGCAGCCCAAGATGATCAGCCCCCGCCTTCCTGAAAGGTGAAATATCCTCCACGGGCTTCATGTCGATCCCGTTTTCGACAACCTCATACGGGCCCTTGTAGCCATATTCCCTCAAAGTGACAGCCACGGATTCCTGAGGTACCCACACATGATCGACACTATAGTAAAAATCCACAATCCGCTTTACCTGCTCGCTTACGATCGGCTTGAAATGGACAACCCTTTCGAAATCGTCCCGGTATTTGGAATGGAAGGTTGCGACCATGGGGATATGCTGCTCCTTCGCCACTTTCTTGGCCAGAAGGCCGGCTGAAAAAGGCGAGTGCGCATGCACAATGTCGAAATCATGGTTCTTGAGCTGATACATGAGCTTCAGGTCGATGTCAGGAAGCCCGATCCTGTAGGGTGGTCTTACCACCGTCGATATTGAAGCATAACGTATGACCTTGTAGGCCTCCTTGTCTTCCTGCTTGGGAACATAAGGAGTGACAACATAGGTGGGGCCAAGGGTCCTGTTGAGCCAATATGCATAATTCTTGACAGTGAGTGTAACACCATCCATGATTGGTACGAAACTATCATTGAACAGACCGGTGGTGACTCTTTCCATATCACCTAACGATAGCGGTTTGAAACGGAAAAGTCAAACAAGGAACTTGTGGCCGGGCAAAGCGAAAAACTATATCTTATTCATATCGAACAAGAGGAGGATACGATGGCAGAGATAACATTCAAAGGTAGCCCCGTCAGGACGAGCGGATCATTGCCGGCCCTTGGGTCGCAGGCTCCAGACTTCCGCCTGACCATGAACAATCTCGAGGATGTGGGACTGACTGATTTCGCCGGCAAGGTCAAGATACTCAACATCGTGCCAAGCCTCGATACCGGCGTCTGTGCGGCGAGCGCCCGCGCTTTCAACGTGGCAGCCGAGGCACTGGGCGGCGTCGTCATTCTCACCGTCAGCAGGGAACTGCCCTTTGCCCAAAAACGCTTCTGCGAGGCTGAGGGGATTGATGCGGTCGTCACGCTCTCAGAGCTGCGAACGCCCGACTTCGGCAAGGATTACGGCGTCACGATGCTGGATGGACCGATGGCAGGGCTCCTGTCCCGCGCGGTGGTAGTGCTCGATCGCGACAACAAGGTTGTGTATACGCAGCAGGTCCCCGAGATTGCGCAGGAGCCGGATTATCAGCGGGCGCTCGCCGCGGCAAAGGCGGCTTTGTGATGAATTATGATGTCATCATCGTCGGAGCGGGCTTAAGTGGCTCAACCGCCGCGCGTGTTCTCGCCGAAAAAGGGAAAAAAGTCCTGGTCGTCGAGAAGCATCGACACGTCGCCGGTCATTGCCACGACTATCGCAACGAATATGGCATCACAGTACACACTTACGGGCCGCACATTTTCCATACAAACGACGCGGCCGCATGGAAGTTCGCCAGCCGCTTCACCGATTTCCATTTCTTCCAGCACAGGGTGCTTTCCTACGCCGATGGCCAGCTGATCCCTTTCCCCATCAATGCGGATACCATCAACCAGGTTTTCGGCATTTCGATTGGCGTTGACGAGGTCGAAGGATTCCTCGCCTCGCAGGTCGCGCATTCCAGTTTCAATAGCCCTCCGAAGAACTTTCGTGACGCCGTGGTCTCGCAAATCGGCAAGCGCCTCTACTCAACCTTCTTCGAGGAGTACACGCGCAAGCAATGGGGGCGCGATCCCGAATTACTCAGCCCCGAAGTTGCGAAACGCATTCCCGTGCGCACCAACAGGGATGGCCGCTACTTCTCGGACCACTACCAAGGCATCCCTGCACGAGGCTACACCGCCATGATCGATTCGATGCTGGATCATCCCAACATCTCGCTCATGCTCGGCACTGACTGGTTCGACATCAGAGAGGATCTCGACGCGAAGACCACCATATTCACGGGCGAACTCGACCGCTTCTTCGACTACAAATTCGGGAAGCTTGAATACCGCTCCCTGGACCTCGTCCTAAAGACTCTCGACCAGGAAAGCTACCAGAATGTCGCCGTCGTCAATTATCCCAATGACTACGACTGGACCCGAATCACCGAGTACAAGAAGTTCCTGGACGAGAAATCGCCTTGGACCACGGTCTGCTTCGAGTATCCCAAGCAGGAAGGCGAGCCTTTCTACGTCGTCATGACAGACGACAACATGGCCAAGCGCGATAAATACATGCAGGAAGTGGAGAAGCTCGAGGCTTCGGGCTCCTGGCTGTTCATCGGCCGACTTGCGGAATACAAGTACTACAACATGGACCAGGTCATCTCGGCGACGCTGCAGAAGGTGGCCCGGCTATAGGTGCGGCGGCTGCAGCCGCCGCACCTATAGCTCTCAGGACAGACCCTTGATCATGCCCGTTTCGGTGTCGATATCCATGCCCATGTAACCAGGGGCCGAGGGCAAGCCCGGCATCGTGTTGATCTCGCCGGAAAGTGGGTAGATAAAACCTGCGCCGGCGGCGAGCCGGAGGTCGTTGACCGGGAAATCGTAACCCTTGGGCGCGCCCTTGAGCGCTGGATCGTGCGAAAGCGAATACTGGGTCTTGGCCATGCAGATGGGCAAGTCGCCGTATCCCAGTTCGGTGTATTTCGCAATAGCCTCGTCCGCAGCCGGAGCGTAGGAGACGCTGGCAGCGCCGTAGACTTGCGTCGCGATCATCTCGATCTTTTCCTTGATGGGCATCTCGGTCGGATACAGGAACTTCGGGTTGGAGGGCAGGTTCGCGGCTTTGTCCACGGCGCTGGCGAGTTCCGCCGCACCTTCGCCGCCCAGCGCCCAGTTGTTGGCCACGACTGCATCGGCGGCGCCGGCCTGCAGGGCGGCCTCGCGGATCATCTCATGCTCTGCCCGGCTGTCAGTCGGGAAATTGTTAATCGCCACGACGGCCGGGAGCCCGAACTTCTGGACGATGGCGAGATGCGCCTGAAGATTGGCAAGGCCATTCTTCAGCAGCTCGAGGTTCTCCTGGGTGTAAGCCGAGGAGAGAGGCTTGCCGGGCGTGACCTTGGGACCGCCACCATGCATCTTGAGCGCCCTGACCGTTGCCACTATGACCACGGCATCGGGCATCATGCCGGAACTGCGGCATTTTATGTCGACGAATTTCTCGAAACCCATGTCCGAACCGAAGCCGGACTCAGTCACCACGTAGTCGGCGACGTTGGTCGCTATCATGTCCGCCAGTATGGACGAATTTCCATGGGCTATGTTGGCGAAAGGCCCCGCGTGCACGAAAGCCAGCTGTTCCTCCAGCGTCTGAAGGATGTTCGGCTTGAGGGCATCCTTCATCAGGATGGTCATGGCGCCTGCAACCTGAAGGTCTTCCGTGGTAACAGCCTTTCCGGACTTGTCGAGGGCAACGACGATCCTGCCGAGACGCCTGCGCAGGTCTCCCAGGCTTGTCGAAAGTGCGAGGATGGCCATGACCTCGCTCGCGACGGAAATATCGAAGCCGGTTTCGCGCAGGGGACCATTTTCCTGGCCGCCCATGCCGACCATTATCTTGCGCAGGGAGCGGTCGTTCATGTCCAGGACGCGCCGCCATTGCACATTGTAAGGATCGATGTTGAGCTTCTTCAGCCCGAGCTTCTGGAAATAGGCATCGGACCAGCGGCCTTCGTGATACATGCGCGCATCGAGTGCGGTCGCGCAGAGATTGTGCGCCGCCGATACTGCATGTATGTCCCCGGTGAGGTGCAGGTTGAAGTCAGCCATGGGGACGATTTGGCTGTAGCCGCCGCCCGCCGCGCCGCCCTTTATCCCGAAGGTCGGCCCCATGGAGGGCTGGCGGATCGTCGCCACCGCCTTCTTGCCGATCCGTCCGAAGCCTTCCGCCAGCCCGACGGTCGTTGTGGTCTTCCCCTCGCCTAGTGGGGTCGGGGTGATTGCCGTCACGTCAATGTACTTGGCGCGGCGGGCGGGCGCCTTAACTTCCTTCAAAAATTCAAGCTTGACCTTGGCTTTGTCCTTCCCATAGTGCTCGAGATAGTTTTCGTCGATGCCATAGCGGGCGGCAATCTCGGAAATTGGGCGGACATCCGCCGCCTGTGCGATATCTATATCGCTCGGAACCTTGTTCAATCGAATCACCGACATTTAAATCCTTCTT
>JAJFUL010000212.1 GCA_021372425.1 Spirochaetaceae bacterium | reverse complement strand
GAGAGGATTTATGCAATGGAGGCAAATAATGAAACGAATCATGTGGGTTGTGTTGTGTCTGGTGCTCGTCATGGCATCAAGCTGTGACCTGTTCAATTCATACAAGGAAATGAGTCCTTCGTCCCTCGGGTCATCCGGAGGTACGGCTCCCGCCGACGAAGCGGCAGCGCTCGGATTCGTCAATGATTTCCTCGGGATTACGCTGACGGCGAATGTCGCCAAATATATGTCTGGAGGGAAGACCACTGATCTTCAGGCAGCTTTCAAGGCATACTTGCTTTCGAAAGCAGGCGGGACTACAAAGGCGACCGATGAGCTGATCCGTCATTCCACAATCAATGCGAACCTTGGCTACAATGGCCCCGTGGATGATGGAACGGGAACCGCTGATGTGACCGGGAAGCTGTCCGGCACGATCCCCTTCGATTTCCTCATTGACAATTATGCAAAGCTCACGACTCCGAACCACACTTATGAAGATGTAGCCCACTTCCTTCTCACCCTGGTTCTCAATGGCGAGATGAACACCATCGAAATGGGCGATTATACGCTGGTGCAAGCCAAACTGAAGAACGAAGGCGACGGGAAGGTTTACCTTACCCTGGCGACCGACGGCTCGACTCCAATGAATGTCGATGTAACGGCGGCAAGTGCGGAGCTCAAGCTTAAGATGAGCAACGGCTTCTCGCTCAAGCATACGGACGGCACCGGAGTCAAGTTCACCATCTTCGCCGATGTCGATGCCAAGACGACGGCAGACATCACCGACAACGCTTCTCTGCTTGAATTCCTCGACCAGATCAAGTTCACCATCAATGTGTACAACGATGCCAACACGCTGATCGGCAGCGAAACTATTTCCCTCACAGACCTGCTTTCCTGATTTTGGCCTGTAGTGGAGACGATTTCATCAAAAAGATTTGGAAAAGGCCGCGCAGTGATGCGCGGCCTTTTCATGTAGACAGCTTCAATGGAGGTCAAAGAGTCAGGCTCACCCTGAGGGCCTGGCTGGCCAGCCCTCAGGCCTGTACGTTCGCCAGGCTTACAGCAGCCCTGAAGCTCCTGTAAGCAGTCGGGACATCAGGCGATGTAAATTCGACGGTACGCCCGTCGAGGCGCTTTGCACCTGGAAGAAGAATTGCGCTGTCGGCCATGTGACTGAACGCAAACTGCACGCTGATACTGACCGGCGCCGCAACTATGACAGGAGCAGGCACCACCCCGCCTTCGAGCCCAAGATATCCTCGCACGGCCTTCTCCGCTGCATTCCGGATTACCGCGCCTGAAACCGATGGCGGCAGGCATTGTGCTGCTGTCCTGCCCTGGGCCTGCTTGACCACAGCCGTTTCGATGCCCGGGATCCAGTTCGCTGCTTCACCGCAGACAGCCTGATCGCCAGAAATCATCAGTACAGGAACGCCAAAAGCCCCACATACTGCCGAATTCAGCCCTGTCTCGCCGACCAGAGCGCCATTGAGCCACAGATTTGCGACTCGGGTCGATGACCATGTATGATCGAGAATCGCATTCCGGGTGCCGATCATAGCGTGGTAGCCGACGAACATCGCAATGTCCCAATGACCGTCCTGAATTCCCTCGACCATCGAGAAGGGCGAAATCATGCCTGAATTGAGTTCCGCCTCAGGGTTGAGCTCTTCAATCAATACATTCCCGCCGTTCCAGTGGCCGTCCGACACAAGAATCCGGTCGATTGCTCCGCCAGCCCCGGCCAGAGCGCCCTCGATCGCGGCATTGACATCGGCAGTCAGCAGGTGCCTGAACCGATTGTATTCCGCGCCCTTAGGATCAACATGATCCCAGCAGGTGACGCCAGTCGCTCCTTCCATATCCACGGCAATGAACAGCTTCATGCGTTGTCTCCTTCATGTTTTCAGGCTTACTTTCAGGCATCTCCTCCCGGAGCGGAATCATCGTCCTGGTCTTCGTCGTCCCGGCGCAAAGGTATCGGCCTTCCGCCCAAGTCCGGATTGTGCAGCACCTCGCGCGGCTTTGACCCCTGCGACGGACCCACGATGCCGCGCTCCTCCATCAACTCAACGAGACGAGCAGCACGGTTGTAACCTATCTTCAGCCTGCGCTGGATGAAGGAAGCGCTGGCCTTGCCCTGCTGCAGGACGATTTCGAGTGCCTTCTCGAACAGGGGATCGCCATCGCCATCGTCAAAAAGGCCGGGTTCCGCGTTTTCCTCTTCCTCGTCATAGAATATCTCGTCGTCGATGTACTCAGGCTCGCCAAGGGTCTTCACATACTCGACAGCGCGCTCCACTTCCTCCTCCGAGACGAAAGCACCCTGCATGCGGACAGGGAAGGGATCCTGAGCGCCAGAGAACAGCATGTCGCCGCGCCCAAGCAGTTTCTCGGCGCCGACCATGTCGATGATGATCCGGCTGTCGAACTTGCTTGCCACCATGAACGCAATGCGCGAGGGAATGTTCGCCTTGATCAGGCCTGTGATGACATCGATGCTCGGTCGCTGTGTCGCCAGGACCAGGTGGATGCCAACCGCCCGCGCCATCGCTGCAAGGCGCGCCAGCGTCGATTCGAGTTCCTTGCCAGTCGTCGCCATCAGATCGGCGAATTCGTCGATGATCACGACGATATAAGGCAGCTTTTCCTGCGCAAGGCCCCGTTCCTTGATGCGCTTGTTGTAAGTCTTCACATCACGGACTCCAGCCTTGTCCAGAATCGAATAGCGCCGCTCCATCTCGCTGATGCAGTACTGAAGCGCCTGAAACGCCCGCTTCGAGTCAGTGATTACCGGCGTGAGCAGGTGCGGAATATCGTTGTACAGCTTGAGCTCGACGATTTTCGGATCGATGAGCATGAGCTTGACTTCTTCCGGCGAGCGCCGGTACAGGATCGAAAGGATGATCGCGTTGACGCAGACCGACTTGCCGGATCCCGTTGCGCCGGCGATCAACAGGTGCGGCGCCTGCGTTAGGTCGGTGTACTGGACTTCGCCGGCAATATCCTTCCCCAGCACGATGGGAATTTCCATCTTTGCCGTGCGGAATTGCTCGTTCTCGATTATTTCCCGCAGAGAGACAATCGCGCGCCTCTCGTTGGGCACCTCGATGCCCACCGCATGCTTGCCCGGAATCGGCGCTACGATACGGACACTGGAAGCGGCGAGCCGCAGGGCGATATTGTCGGAGAGATTTGTAATTTTCGAAATCTTGACACCGTGTGCGGGAAGGATTTCGAACATCGTGATGACCGGGCCTTTCCTGATGCCTGTCACTTCTGCCTCGATATTGAACTCCGCCAGTGTTTCGCGCAGGACTTCGGCGTTACGCCTGGTCTTGTCATCAATGATCCAGTACTGGCCGTCAGGGTAGCTGTTGAGTATCCCGTCAATAGGCATGGCATAGGGCTTGGGCTTTGCGCGCTCAATGATTTTCTGGATGAGCGCCTGCTTCTGGGGATCATCCGCTCCTGCGCCGGCACCGGAAACCTTCTGCGGCGGGACGGAGGTAAATTCTATGGTTCCCGTTTTCTGGCCTGCACCCGCGGAACCTGAGGGCGCGATATTGACTGCTGCAGTCTCTTGCACGGCGGCAGAGGCCGCCGAGGCAACCAAAGGTACGGCAGCTACACCGGCCCTTGTCTGATCCATGGAACTTGTCCCGGCGCTTTCGGCAGGAGAAGGACGCGACGGATGGATCGTCTTCAGCCCATCGAGCGGCGGAAGATCAGGCAGATCAATATCGAAAGTCTGGCCAGTCAGCGATTCGGACTTCCTGAGCCGCATTTCGGCCTGGCTTCGCTTGAGCTTCCGGTCCTCACGCCAGTGATGGAATCTGCTGCGCCAGGTTTCGCGCGCTTGCCTGCTTCCTCCCCTCGCATCCTTGCCCTTTTTTGCGGCTATTTCTGTCCCTGCCTTTGCGCTTTTCATCCTTTCAGTCAGCTTGACCAGGCCGAGGGCGAGGAGCACCCAGGATAAAGCGAAAAGAAAGCCGATCACGGCATAGAGCGAAGACAGACCGACGGCGGCAAAAACCGGATGGTTTTCGAAAAAAGCGCCTGGTTCGGTGGAAATACGCGCAAAAACAGCCACTACGAGGAAAGGCAGGGCCGAAGCTCCAAGCATGAAAGTCGTGCGGGGATAAAATCCAGGCAGGATTATCAGCAG
>JAJFUL010000202.1 GCA_021372425.1 Spirochaetaceae bacterium | reverse complement strand
AGGACCTCCCGTTCCACATGATTTTTCCATTCGATCAAGGCCTGTGTGATGGCGCGCTGGGGCGCAGGCATATCGGGATTGGCAAATTCCGATTCAGCAAGTTGCGCATAATCAGCCAGCTCGGTCGAACCTTCGCTGGCGTGTAGCTCGATGCGCGATGCACAGAATGCCTTCCATTTTAAACGTTCAGACTCGGACAAAGTTTCAGGAAAATTCCTTCCGAAAAGGCGGCCCGCCAGCGGCAGAATGCGCGGATCGGCGAACTTCAGCGACTGGCAGAGCTGTTTTGCTTTGGCAGGCGCGTCGGATGCGCGGTTCCGCGGCCCCAGCGCCTCATGGAAACGCGCGAGCCGTCTCTTGTCCGCATCGTACATGAAACCACCCGAATAGAGGCAGTTTTCGGGATCGTCGGATTCGGGAGGCGGAATCGGCTCGTCGAACACGGCTGTCATTTTCTGGATGAGGCCAGGATTCTGCCGCAGAACCATCAGGCGCTCCGTGCAGAGTTCGGTCGACAGGCCGAGCCGTGCCGCCGCTTCGGCGCTCAGTGTCGAGATCGGCGCCAGGAACGGACAATGGTTGAGCCTTATCCGCAAAAGAGGGACGCGCACATCGTTTTTCGTGAAGACCCGGTTCCGGATTTCCTCAACCGACAGCTCTAGGATTTGCGACGGATCGAAGCGCAGGTCGATCGCGACGAGCATGTTCCGGTTTGCCGGGTCGATGCTCACCGGCGCGATAAGGGTTGTGCAGCCTTCTTTCCGCGTGTATTCGGCCGATGTGTGCAGCAGCATCTTGCGCTCAGGCAGGTCGATGAGCGGCTTCAGGGCTTCGCGCCTGCGGTGCGAGAAATACCAGGCATAGAGCCGCGGCTGTTTTGTCTTGATGAGCCTGGCGATTGCGATGGTCGCACGTATGTCGCTCAACGCGTCGTGCGCGGATTCATGCAGGAGCCCATTGGCTTTCGTGAGCGCCTCGAGCTTGAAGACAGGATTCCCCTCCTTGTCCTGCGGCCAGACTATTCCCTCGGGCCGCAAGTCATGGGCAGCCCGCACCAGGTTGATGATGTCCCAGCGGGAATTGCCGTTGGCATATTCGTGCTTGTAGGGATCGAACAGGTTGCGGTAGAAAAGGTGACGTATGAATTCGTCGTCGAAATTTATCGAATTGAAGCCGGCTGTCGTCGTTCCTGCAATGGAAAATTCCTTCTGGATCTCCAGGGCGAAATCGTATTCGACAAGTCCAAGTTCGAACGCGGTCTGCGGGGTAATTCCATGAACCCTGCAGGCTGCTGGCGCAGGAAGGTAATCGAGCGTAGGCTTGCAGTACATCTTGCGCGGTTCATCGATCTCCTCGAGGTTCTCGTCCGTCCTGATGCAGGCGAATTGCGCTATCCGGTCATGCTGCGGGTTGAGGCCGAAAGTCTCGAGATCATACCAGAGAATGCTGTTGGACATAGCATGACTATAGTCCCGGCATGCCGAACAGACAATAAGTGGTATCGAAGGAACGGCGAGGCATGATCGTTTTTCAGGATCGCTCTTCCTGGAAAAGTCGCTTTAGCCAAAATATAAATTGACAAAATCTAAAACTGACTTTAGCATATAAAGACCAAAGAGCGTGTACGTTAACGCAAATTTCAGCAACGTTGCTTTGATATCGATCATCACATCAAGATGCAGGAGAGTGGATATGAGAAATTCTCTGCGATATCTGGTGGTGTTGGTTGTGTTGCTGTTATGTTCCACCGGAGCCCTGTACTCCGCCGATGCGAAAACTCCGACACTGACTTGTGTAGGAATTTATTCGGAAACCAGCGATGGCTACATCAGCTGGAGAATCGCCGGCAAGGGCGAATGGGCTGTCGTCAAGGTTGGCGACGTAATCCCTTCAAGTGCCGAGATAAGAATAAATGTAAACAGGGACTGGATCGAACTCATCGTCACAGGCAAACCCAACGAAGTCTATGAGCTGGCCGGCCCGGCATCTGGCAGTGTCATCAGGAAAATTCCTGAAATCATGAAGCTGCCCCCGCGACAGGTACAATTGCCTAAAGGCAGTGCGGCCAAGCCCGATCCCGCATTCAAGGACAAACTCGTCGTCCAGCAATACCTTGGAAGGCAAATCTACATCATGAGCGATGGCAGTCGAAAGGACATCAAGTATGGCGATGCGCTCGACATCAAGGGTAAGGTGAGGATCATCGCGATCAACAACACGCTGACCCTCATGAATGCCTCGGGCGCCGTGACCACCGTCATCGGGCCCCTGAATTTTTCGATAGAACAAGTCCTGACAAATAAAAACCTCTACAAATTCCTGAATGTCCAGAAATAGCAGGGCTACTGACCCGGCATGCCGGGTCAGTAAGGAGGATACGGGAAAAATTACCGAACAAGAAACCCGTCCCGGAAGGGCGGATTATTTTGAGGGATGTCTTCCGGTTTCCCATGCCGGCCAGGCACTGGCTGGGGAAAATGCCAATGTCAAGAATGCGGATTTTTATCACGAATTCTCTCGATGGAGGCTTTCAATGAAGAACTGGAAAAAAGTGCTGGCACTAGTGTCAGTGCTGCTCGTCGCCTTCTCAAGCGCCGCTTTTGCGGCACCACCCAAGACCTGGGTCGTCGGCTTTTCCCAGATCGGGTCCGAAAGCGAATGGAGGACCGCCGACACCATCTCTGTACAGAATGCATTCAACGATGATTCAAGCTTCATACTGATCTACTCCGATGCCCAGCAAAAGCAGGAGAACCAGATCAAGGCCCTGCGCTCCTTCATTGCCCGCAAGGTCGACTGCATACTCTTCACGGCCCTCGTGGAGACTGGCTATGGCCCGGTCCTGCAGGAAGCAAAAGACGCAGGGATCCCGGTCGTCATGATCGACCGCGATGTAGCCGAGGCCGACAGGCACCTAAGGCTTACGATTATGGGTTCGGATTTCGTCAAGGAAGGCGAGAAGGCCGGCAACTGGCTTGCCAGCTACCTCAAGAAAAAGGGCCTCGATGATGGCAAGAAGCAGATCAATATCGTCGAACTCCAGGGAACGACCGGATCTGCCCCCGCAATCGACAGGAAGGTCGGATTTGCCAACATCCTGAAGGACCATCCCAACTGGAAGATCACACGCTCCCAGACCGGCAACTTCACAAGCTCGGAAGGCAAAGCCGTCATGGAAGCCTTCCTCAAGGCCGACAAGAACATCCAGGTATTGTATGCCCATAACGACCAGATGGCTTTGGGCGCAATACAGGCCATCAAGGAAGCGGGACTCAAGCCGGGCAAGGATATCATCATCATCGGCGTCGATGGCGTGAAGGGAGCATTCGAAGCGATTGTCGCAGGCGAGATGAACTGCACCGTGGAGTGCAGCCCCTTGCTGGGCCCGCAGGCGGTCCAGGCCATTTCAGACCTTCGCGATGGCCTTAAGCTTCCGGCCCGAATCTACACGATTGAGGGACTGTTCGACGAGACAAACGCCCTGGCAGCGCTGCCGACCCGCCAGTACTGATCCTAAAAAACAAACATCATGGTGTTGGACTGGAAAGCCGCTCCGGAACAGGAGTGACTTTCCAGTATCCATGTGACAGAATTTTTCAAGAGGAGACACCGGAATGCCCGACAATGCTCCTATCCTGGAGATGAAGAGGATCAACAAGTCATTCCCCGGGGTCAAAGCCCTGTTCAATGTGGATTTCCGCCTTTACAGAGGGGAAGTCCATGCGCTCATGGGACAGAACGGCGCGGGAAAATCCACGCTGGTCAAAGTGCTTACCGGCGTCTACCGCCAGGATTCGGGAGAGACCTATCTTGAGGGCAAGGCCATAAGGCCGGATTCGCCCCTTGCCGCCCAAAGACTGGGCATCAATGCCGTTTATCAGGAGATCAACCTATGCCTCAACCTTTCGGTCGCCGAGAACATCTTCATCGGCAGGGAGCCGATGCGGTTTGGCAAAATAGACTGGAAGGCCACGAACATGAGGGCTGTAGAGTTGCTGAAGCGCCTCAATGTCGAGGTTGACGTGACGCAGCCGTTGTCATCCTGCTCAATAGCCATGCAGCAGATGGTGGCCATAGCCCGCCTGCTCGACTCTTCCGCAAAGGTCTTGATCCTTGATGAGCCGACTTCGAGCCTCGACGAAAGCGAAGTCAGGCAGCTTTTCAGCGTCATCAGGAAGCTTAGGGATGACGGACTTGCCATTCTTTTCATCACGCATTTCCTGGACCAGACCTATCAGATATCCGATCGTATCACCATATTGAAAAATGGCGAGCGCATCGGCGAATACAGGACGGCAGAGCTGCCGAAGCTCGAGCTGATAGCCAAAATGCTT
>JAJFUL010000180.1 GCA_021372425.1 Spirochaetaceae bacterium | reverse complement strand
GATCCCTCCCATGCCCTTCACGACTCCCGCCGCGCCGCATGGCACCCCCTCAGCTTCCCCCGGTTACCCGGCCTCGCCTCGGAGCGCTCGATGAACCTATCAAACTTAGACCCTTCTTGTCAAGCCCTTTGTTGGATTTTTCTTTATTTTTTCTGCCGACCTTGTCTTACGGATCGAAACAGGAAGAAACAAGAAAAATGGCACTCGTCGAAGCTGTTGCGGAAAGAAACCTAATCAGAATTGGTGTGCATGTCAACCCGTTTTTACGGCATCAACGAAAAAATTCTAAATCAGAAAGGCCAATACATTTCGCCGTCGCCAAACTGCCTGTATCCGACTGCTTCTTCAACGACGATGTCATCTATTGACATTTTACCGTCGACGTCCGCTATGGTCCGGGCGATTTTAAGGATTGATTGGCAAGCCCGTGCGGAAAGCGCCATTTCCTGAGCCTTTTCAATCAGCAGATTTTTTGCGCTGCCGGTCAGCACACAAAACCTGGAAACCTGCTCTGGCGATAGCCTGCCATTACTAATGCCACCCCATTCCGCCGTTCTTTGCCGCTGTGCCCTTATGGCTCTGGCGGCTGTAGTCATCAGCCTCTGCTGCCGGCCGGTTTCCTCCGAAAGCAGAGCATCGGGTCCTGGCGCACGGACCGGAATTCTCATATCGATACGGTCCAGCAAAGGCCCACCCAGCTTCTTCCAGTAACGCTGGATCTCCATGGGGGAACAGAGACAAGCCTTCGTGCTAGAACCAAGATTTCCGCATGGACAGGGATTGGCAGCCAGCAGGAGCTGGAAATCGGCGGGATACTGGAGCACCCGGCCAGCCCGAACAATGGTGACGAAACCCTTTTCCATTGGTTCCCTCAGGGATTGGAGCACATCCCTGCGAAATTCAGTCGTCTCGTCGAGGAACAGGACACCCCGATGCGCCAGGCTGATTTCACCTGGTTTTACTGGCCTGCCCCCGCCGATCATGCCTTCGGCGGAAGCAGAATGATGAGGCGCCCTCACAGGAGGCCGCGGCAACCCACCTGTCGAATCATTGCCCGCCTCCAAGCCCTTGCCACAGAGCGACCATATGACCCCAACTTCAATGGCTTCCTTCTCCGTCAAGGGAGGCAGCAGAGAGGGGAAGCGCGTTGCCGCGGCAGTCTTGCCTGAGCCAGGAGGCCCGAATAGCAGCATGTTGTGGCGTCCGGCAGCTGCAATCACAACCGCCCTCATCAATTCATCATTGCCGTGATAATCACTGAAATCAGGTGCCCTTGAATCGCTGCCGACAATGCCGCAGCTTCCTCGCTTGCCCGCGCTCTCTACGCCAGGGTAGATCTCCATCGGACAGCCCTGCACTTCTGGCACATAGGCCAAGCCATTGCGAATCGCGAGCATGATTTCTGTCAGCTCCGAAATCCGGCTTACAGGGTAGATTTTGCCCTGCCCCTGTCGCATTTTTGCAAGCTCGCCTGCGCTTTCCACAGGCACGATGAAATGCCTTATGTCATGGTCCAGGGCCCGAATGAAGGCTGGCAGCGCAGCTCTGACTGGATGAATCCTGCCGTCGAGTGTCAATTCCCCCATTACGAGCATAGTTTGCCCGCAATCGGGAATAGCTCCCGAAGCTGCAAGAATCTTGACTGCTATGGGCAAATCGTAGGAGGCCCCTTCCTTGGGAAGATCGGCAGGAGAGAGGTTTATCAGGACGCGGTCCTGGGGAAATTCGAAGCCGGAATTCCTTATCGCGGCACGTACCCTCTCCCGAGATTCGCGGACAGCCGTCGCGGCAAGACCGACAATGTCGATCGCTGGTATGCCGCGACGGATATCGACTTCTATCCTTACAAGGCAACCCTCGTACCCAAGAGGCTCATAGGCGTATACTTCCATCGTGCTCCACCACGAAAGATACGCACAATAAGGCTACTTGCGCATCAGCTTTATTCCTGCATCAAAAGATCGAGATCGATCTCTCCGCCGGCTGCGGGCATGGTAATGCCGAAGCCCTCCAGCACAGCAGGATTGAGTTCGCCGAAGACACCGACGCATTCGCCCTGGTACCAGATCCCCGCCTGCCGGCCGCGGATGAACCGTGAATCTTCGGACTCCCGGACGCTGTAGTCCCTGCAGAGATAGTACATGAGCGAGGCCATATGAGAGGCGGACTCGTTGTAATCAGCCTGTGCGTGGCAATTGAGAAATCCCAGGTACTGCCTTGTTACAATGCCATAGTTTTCATCCGGCTTCTTGATTGCCACCTTGCCCGTCTCGAAACTCCGGTGCGGATACGGCGCCTTGCCGGAGATCGACTCAGTCCCGAGAAGGCCCGGAAGCGGCGAGTTGCGCAAATACTCGTAATTCTCGCTCATGGGATTCTGGATTTTGACCACGAGGGATGGATCGATCCCCATCCTGTCGATGTAATCCTTCTTGCTGCCAAGGTAGTTGTAGATCATCTCCTGGTAGCCTAGCCCGACCAGGCTGAGCTTCGTCTTCCGCGAGAATTGCTCGATCGGCGAAAGCCTACCGATCGTGAAGTCCTTCGGCTTTTCTGGACTGAAATTGCCAAGGCCTATGCCGATAAGGACATCCTCAATCACATCGACGGGATGTAGGAAGTCGTTGCGGTAGGGAGGCGGGCTGAGGCTGATGGTTTCGCCCTGCGAACTGGTCTTCGAGCCCATGTGCTGCAACGCATCCGTGGCCTTATCCATTGACACAGGCACTCCGAGCAACTTGACAATGGCCGGGAGCCCGACCTGCACTTTCTTCTGGAAATAGCAGGGGAACACCAGCGATCTGCCAAAAGGCGTATCGTAGGGGTAGCTGACATCGACATTCTCGATCGAGAATCCCATATCGCTAAGGTCGCAGGCCAGGATGGATGCGGTCAGCGCGACACTCGGATAGTCGGTCCCTGTGACTTCGATGAAGAGTTCAGTATCGCCGACAAGGACAGCACCAAGATCCGCCGAATTGATGATCGGCGGATACGAAAGGATGCAGCCTGCGTCATCGACCAGCAGAGGATGAATCTTTTCATTCTGAAGGATGGAAGCATACTCCTTGCCCTTCGGATGTTCAGCAAGGATCTGGTTGAGCGTCATCCTCCGCGTTTCCTGCAGCGGGACAAAGGCAGTCGTCTCGGGATCAGCGCCCCTGTAATGGACTGGCCACTTTATGATCGAAGGACGATAGAGCCCAATAGAAATCGATTTTCGCTTGCGGCCAAAATTCCATGCCAGTTTTTCCTGCGTCTGAATCAGATCCCGAAGGATCGCGTCAGTGATCGCCGGACCCCTTGCGATGAAACCTGCCAGGTAGGGACGCACTTTTCTGACACTTTCCTCAACCTTGACCGAGTATGCGGTCTTTGGGGACTGACCAATCGGCACGAGGAAATCATATTCCGGGATGATGCCTGTCCGATGAATGCGCAACTGGCGCGCGAGCCCTGCCGTGGACCAGAGATCGGGCCTGTTCGTATCGTTCAGCTCTACCTTGATGCTTCGCGTTTCCGGGTCGCCTGAACTGGTATCCCACTCGTCCAGCTCGGCCTTCGCTGTCGGGAATATCTCTTCAAGCCTTTCTGCTGTGCACTTTTCGCCCAGCAAAGAGAAAAACAGTTTTTCATTTACCTCGATTTTTGGCATTTCGCATCTCCCTCCTGTTCAGCTTTTCCTGGTGGTCGTCCTGCGGAGGCGGACGCTCTGGAGATCAGGGCTAAAAAGCTCACGCAGGTCATTGAGCCCCAAAGCCATGAGGGCCATACGATCAATACCGATTCCCCAGGCAAGCACAGGCACGTCGATACCCAGCGAGCGGGTTACTTCCGGCCGGAAAATACCTGAGCCGCCAAGTTCGAACCAGCCAAGGACCGGATGCTTGATATGGACTTCGACCGAAGGTTCAGTGAAGGGGAAATAACCGGGGACATACTTCACTTCCTTGGCGCCCGCCACTTCCACTGCGAACATCTCGAGGAAGCCGAGCAGGGTCCGCAGATTGACATCCTCGCCAAGGACTATGCCCTCGGTCTGGTAGAAGTCCGAAAGATGGGTGGCATCGACCTTGTCATAGCGGAAACAGCGGACCACGCCGAAATATTTGCCTGGAACCTTCGCTTTTGGCAGTTGCCTCGCGGAAAGCACCGTGCCCTGGCTTCGCAGAATGAGCCTGCGGGTGAATTCGCGGTCGAACGAATAATCCCAGCCGCGGCTGCCTGAGTCACCGCCATTCTCATGGGTCGTCGCCACGCGGGAAAGATAAGGCTCCTCTATGAACCTGGCCTTGTTCGGCTCTTCGATGTAGTACACATCGTGGATGTCGCGGGCTGCGTGGAACTGCGGCATGAAGAGCGCATCAGAATTCCAGAATTCCGTTTCCACCATGTTGCCGTCGAACTCCTCGAAGCCCAGGGACGCAAGCTTGTCTTTCACGCTTTCCAGAAATTCTACATAGGGATTCTTGCGGCCGGGAATCACTTTGGCAGGTACGACGCCGATATTGTAAGGCCTGAAACTGGAATTTTTCCAGCTACCCTGCTCCAGCATTTCCTGGGTGAGAGCGCCAAGTTCCTCGCCAGTCATGCCGAGCGAGACAAGCGCATTCCGCACATTGGCGCTCTGCCCGTTGAGCCTGTAGACTACCCTTTCGCGGTCCACAATCCTAAATGGCGCATCGCCCGCACCGCGCTTCTTTGCCACGGAAGCAATGATGGCCTTCTCGTCCCTGGAAAGCGCCCCTTCATCCAGAGGGCTGTCGTGGCCGGCTGCCCTTTCGAGAAGTTGTCCAAGGACCAGGGTCTTCGCTGGAAGCAAGGCTCCAGTCTTCAGGAAGGCCTGTTTCTTCTCATTCATTCCGGCAACGCCTTCCTTGGAAAGCAATCCAAAGGCCGAACCTATGTTTTTCTGCTCGATCTGGAGTATCTGGACCATTTCGGGGAAAGTCTTGGGACCCTCGGTTTCGAGAAGCCTGAAAATGCGCTCCTCTGGAGTTCCATTTTTAGCAAGCTCCCTTCCCAGCGGCGTGATCTCATAGCCAGTCAAGGAAATGCGCGCGACTTCGTCCAGCAGCCCTTTCCCTTGAAGCCATGAAAATGCCTGATTTTCCTGGCCTTCGCGATAGCCCAGTTCATCCCGGACCTTCTGTGCGTCGATGTCGGTTGAAGGGTCATACTTGAGAAGAAGCTTCACCTCAAGCGGATGAAGTGTCTTTGCCATACCGAAAGCGTCCATGATATATGCCCCATAGAGTGGAAATTTTTTGAAAATCTGCAGCGAGCGGCAGCTAGGTCGCCATTACTGATCCATGAGTATTGACTAAAAGCCGCCCAGCCGTCAATGGATTGAGCCGGGCTTCATGACCGCTATCCGGCTTGATCTCCCATCCATCTGGATATCAAAAGGCCTTTCGGACTGTGACCATACACAGTGACGGGTTTTCCTTATCAGTGGAATCGATCGCAACCATTGCCAATCCACGAAGGCTTTCGCAGCGTCCTGGCCGACCTTCATGTAGCCTATTTTCAGGCTAGTCAGATTGTGGAAGAAATGCGAACCCAACGAGGAGTCCACGACAAAATCCGGCAAATCCACTTCTGCAATGAGAGCTGCCTTGGCTATTTGGGAAAAAGCAACGGGAATTCCCATCCACCTGTCGCGCGTACCCCAGCGCCCAGGACCGATCAGTATGTACCGAAGCCCTCTTTTTTTGAGCTCGTTGTTTAGTTCTTCTATTTCGGCGGCCATTTCGAGGGTCTCGGAACGGTCGAAAGAATCAGGATCGACCCAGAGGACATCCTGTATGCCCTGGAGCCTTCCATTGCCCATCGCCGCCTCAGAATACATGAGACAAGCATCCCTGCCGATGCTGGGCAGGTCTATGCTGATCTTATCCTCTGCCTTGATGAGTGGCTTTAACTGGAGGATGTAGAGTGCTGGCCTTTCCCGGGAATCATTGAAATTGAGCGCATATTCTATTTCCACGGGGGTACCCATCGAACGAGAGCCCACATCGAGAATCATGGAAATAGCTTCCGCAAGGGGAATGGCATCATGCTTGAGGATATTGGCCAGGTTGATCACGAGCGGACCCCGGCCGCCAGAGCCGGGCACGAACCGGAGGTCTTCCGTGTCCCACGTCGAAGCCAGCATCTGGAACCACCGATCATTAACCGCGGCAGAGATAGGCAACTCCGCTATGCCGGCCATTTCACCCGAAAAAAGATCAGGTGTGGATCTAGTCATGTCCAGCGCATGGAAGGAACGCTGGGTGCTCTCGAGGGCATGTTCCAGGGAAATGAGGTCCACTTTGGGATAATGGGGGCTGAAACGGTGCGCCGCGCCTCCGCCGACCACCCAGGTCCCCAGGCCCAGGGCCGAGACACAGAGCCCATCCTCGGGCTTGAGATAGGAGACAGGATAATAATTGTAAGACTGGGCAATGCCAGAAACATGGGGATAGTAGTAATTCCCATAATTCGTGCCGACAAGCTCCTGGATGACGACGGCCATGCGCTCTTCCTCGAGATTATAGCGGGCGGCATCGAAATAGGAGCGCGCCTGGAGTGAGAAGAGGCTGGCATAGATGAGGCGGATCGCATCGCAAAGCTGGCCGAGACGGACTTCAGGGTTGGGGTGGTTATTGGGGATTATGTAGGTCTCGTAGATGCCGGAGAAGGGAACGATGAGCATGTCCTCGAAAAGCCCCGAGGAGCGGACAGCCAGAGGACGGGCAGTCGTGGAGAGGAAAACCCTCAGACGCGCGACCAGGCCTGCCGAAAGAGGCGTGGAGAGAAAAGTACGCTTGAGCTGCGGCGAATAGGCGCCGTAATACGCCTCGGTCCAGAGGTTGTGCGATTCCAGGAAGTACTCGAATTCGTCGATCCCTATGAAGGCGGTACGCGGGATTTTAATGTCGATTCCTTTTATATAGCTGGAAAAATCGAGATTCTCCAGGAGGGAATGTATGAAGACGATTCCCCTTCCCTTCCCGCCTACCGATCCGTCCGCCAGCTTGCAGATGTAATTTTCTTCCTTCGCCATAGATTCATCAAAATTAGGGACGATGCCGCGCGATTTTTCCTTCTGAGCCGTGTCTATGATCTTTACGATGAAATCGCGCAAACTCCTTAAGTCGGGGAAATCGCTTATACAGTAAGGCTTCAGCACCTTAGCCATCTGGATTTCGCCGCGGGCCATCAGCCATGCGGAAAAATGGTTTCGTTCGGCATGGTACACGAGACTTTCAGGCGGCAATTCATGAAGGGTGACGATGAATTCCTTCATGTTGCGCGCCTTGCAGATTTCCTTTCCATCAGGCATGCAGAAGCGGAAGGCGCCAAAGCCCAGATTGTCCTGAAGATAGGTGGCCAATTCCATCTCGAGTGATTCGGAGTTCTTGTCGATGAAGGAAGCGCCCATCGCATAGGCTTTTTCCCTAATTGAAAGTTCACTCGATTGAACGAGGATGGGCAGGTCGGGAATCTTCTCTTTTGCCATTCTGAGAAAATCGAATCCGGCGGAATCATCTTGCCTGCCCTTCCTCGGAAAGCGCACATCCGTGATGACGGTAAGCAGATTGGATTGATAGGTTTTGAGGATTCCTTCCGCTTCCTCGTAGCACGAGGCGAGCAGTATCTTTGGCCGCGCCCTGATGGACAAGAGCTTGTATGTCTCGGTGATGCGTTCTTCCTCCAGCAGGTTCTGGGTCTGACGCAGCACAACCTTGTATAGCACGGGGAGATACCGGGAATAATAGCGTATGGAATCCTCGATAAGCAGTATGACACGAACCTGGCCAACCATCGTGTCGGCCTGCACGTTGCGCAAGTCTTCGACATACTTGATCATTCCCACGAAAAGCTTCGAATAGCCGTTCCAAACAAAGATCCGGTCTATTGCGGCAAGGCCGGGCGATTCCATATCGAGATTCTCGAGGCTGGAATTGTTCGTGGCCATCAGGAGGATGGGGATATCCGGCCATATATGTTTCATTGCCTGTGCCAACTGGAGTGGCTTGTCGAAATCGAGGCCGGCCATGATGATCACAAGGTCGAAGCGTCCCTCCCTGAAGAGATCCAGGGCGCTCTCGTCAGTATAAGCGCAGGTCACTCGCGGGATGGTGTTGAGGTTCAGCTTGAAATACTCGCCATAAATCTGCTCCGTGAGAACGCCATCTGATTCCACCACGAAGGAATCATAAAGACTGCCGACAAGGAGCACCTCGCGGACGCGGAAACGCATCAAGTCATGATAGATGTTGCGTTCTTTCCGTTGCTCGTCATAGGCGCTGACCAGGTCATTGAAATACATGTGGTCATCATACCCTTGTTTGCAGCCGCATGAAAGCCAGACCTTTCCTTGACCTCAAGTTCGACTGCGGTTATCATCAAACCGGGAGTATTCCTTGATAAAAAACCTGAAACTGGCCGCTTCCAGGCCGGATCTTCGCCGCTCCGTGATCGATGTCAACGGAGTCAAAGTCGGCCAGGATTTCATCGTCATAGCTGGCCCCTGCTCAGTGGAAACCGAGATGCAGACCATCCAGACAGCCATTGCCGTAAAGAAGGCTGGCGCAAAGATGCTTCGAGGCGGGGCCTTCAAGCCGAGAACTTCGCCTTATGCCTTCCAGGGACTGGGGCTGAAAGGACTCAAGATCCTGGATAAGGCCAAGAAAGAGACCGGCCTTCCCATCGTCACCGAAGTCGTCGATACGCGGGACGTTTCCTGGGTAGGCGAATATGCTGACGTACTCCAGATCGGTGCCAGGAACATGCAGAATTTTTCGCTGCTCCGGGAGGTCGGAAAGTCTGGCAAACCAATCCTGCTGAAGCGGGGCATGTACTCGACTCTGGAAGAATGGCTCAACTGCGCTGAATACATCCTGGCTGAAGGCAACCCGAACGTCATCCTCTGCGAGCGGGGAATACGCACTTTTGAAACCTACACGAGAAATACGCTCGACCTGTCCATGATTCCCGCCGTGCATGCCGAGAGCCACCTGCCTGTCATCATCGACCCGAGCCATGGAACCGGGATTCTGTCAATGATCGAGCCCATGAGCCTTGCCGCTTGCATCGCCGGCGCCGATGGACTCGAAATCGAGGTACATATCGATCCATTGTCCGCACTTAGCGACAAGGAACAGCAGATGCCGATACCTATGTTCGAGGCTCTCATGGAAAAACTTCGCAGGACGAGAGCCTTCATGGAGGAAATCGCTGAGGACAAGCGGCCTGCGACAAGTCCGGAGGCCGGAACGCCCGGCGCTTCAGGAGAAGCACCGGGCGTGGTTTCGAGGAAGCCTAATGCCTCCGCGGCCTTTGCCGATGCAGTGGATTAGCGATGCAGGACAGATGTGAACCGGGGATTGAAGGCTCTGACCGAGGCGCGGCCGTCTTCTGCCCGCTCGGGGAGATACACAATCACCTTGACGCCCGCCAAACGATCGTGATAACGGACAAACAGGTGAGTGGGCTTTATGGTTCCCTGTT